>JANOZG010000384.1:0-5666 GCA_031429275.1 Planctomycetota bacterium | reverse complement strand
ACTGAAAACTGAAAACTGAAAACTGAAAACTGAAAACTAAGTATGTCTACTCCCAGCGTCACAACTAAACCTATCGTCGGCCACTGGATGCGGCAAAGCGAAACCTTGCTGTCATTCGGCATGCTCGTCGGTTTGATTGTGATGCTGGTGCCACTGCCAGAATGGCTTTTGGATGTGCTGTTAGCCGCGAATCTCGCGGCGACGACACTGCTTTTGCTGGTAACTCTGAGCGCGCGTCGGGCACTGGAATTGACGGTTTTTCCCTCGCTTTTACTGCTGCTTACGCTTTATCGGTTGTCACTCAATGTCGCTACAACACGACTGATTCTGCTCGATGGCAGTGCGGGACGTATCGTCACAGCGTTCGGCAACTACGTTGTCGGGGGACAACTGGTTGTCGGTCTCGTCATCTTCATAATTCTTGTGATCATCCAGTTTATGGTGATCACAAAAGGTGCCGGTCGCATTGCTGAAGTTGCCGCGAGATTTACCCTCGACGCCATGCCCGGCAAGCAGATGGCAATTGACGCAGAACTCGCCGCTGGATCGATTGATGCTCCGGAAGCTCGTCGCCGTCGAAACGAGTTATCAAGCGAGACTGAGTTTTACGGAGCGATGGACGGTGCCAGTAAGTTCGTTCGAGGTGACGCGATCGCAGGTTTGATTATCACCGGCGTAAATCTGGTCGGTGGTGTGCTGATGGGTGTGACACATGGCATGTCTTTCGGTGAATCCGTTCACAAGTATTCTATCTTGTCCGTCGGAGACGGATTGGTCACACAGATTCCCGCACTTGTGATCGCCACGACGGCCGGTGTGCTCGTTACAAAGACGGCGTCTGACGATAGTCTTGGTGACGAAATCGGCGGGCAGATGTTCAATTCCGAACGGCCGGTTTACATCGGGGCTGGCATCATGTCAGTGATCGCTTTGATGCCGGGACTTCCAAAGTTGCCGTTTCTCGGTGTCGCAGCAATGCTGATGCTGATTGCCAATCGACGAAAGTCGTCACAAAAGTCTGTTGTTGAGGCAACTCCGGGAACTGATCCTGCACCACCCACGCAACCCGACGACGAGCGTCATCTGGATGAATTCCTCTTAACGGATCGTGCTGTTGTGGAAGTCGGCGCGCGACTGGTGCCATTTATTCAGAGTAAGCGAGTTAAAGGACTGTCTGAACGTATCACGACCTTGCGTCGCGAGTTTTCACGAACGAGCGGTCTTTGGGTGCCGCCTCTTCGAGTGAACAGCAACCTTTTACTTCAGCCCGAAGAATATCGCATCCTGATTGCCGGACGACGTGTGGCCGGCGGCGAATTGCGTACTGAGCAATTGATGGCCATTCTTCCTGAAGGCCGCCATGTGTCCATTCCTGGTGAAGAAACCGTGGAGCCTGCGTTCGGTTTGTCCGCACGCTGGATCACCTCTGACAGTGTGCGACTCGCAGAAATTCAGGGCTGCACAGTTGTGGATCCGTTGAGTGTCCTGATTACCCATCTGGGCGAAATCCTGAATCGCTTTGCCCACGAACTTCTGACTCGCGAATCGCTCAAGCAAATGCTGGATCGAGCCCGTGAGTTTGCCCCGACGATCGTTGATGAGATTAAACCGGAGACTATTCGCATGGGATCATTGCATCAAGTCCTTGTCTCATTGGCCGAGGACCGCATACCACTGTCGGACATTGCGTTGATTCTGGAGTCGATCGTGAATCACGCTCCAGACTCAAAGAGCAGCGAAGAACTCACAGATTCTGTGCGGCGAGATCTTGGTCGCCTTGTCTGTGAACGCTTTCGTGGATCAGACGGACGCCTCAGAGTTGTTTCAATGGAGCCGCGTCTTGATATTCGGATGCGTCAATCGATTCAAAAAGACCAGCTTGCACTCGAAGTCGGATCAGCAACGCGAATGATTGAAACAATCCAGAAAGCCTGGAAAGAATCGGAACGACATCAGATGCCGCTGACGTTGCTTGTCGATCAGAAAATTCGGCGGCCATTGAAGCGACTCATTGCCCGGTCAACTCCGGATATCGGCGTGATCGCGTATCAGGAAGTTCCCGACGATCTGGTGATTGATTCGGTCGTGATGCTGGAGTTCGATGAAATCATTGGAGCAGAAGTAGTGCCGGAGAGTCGCCAGTTTCGCGAAGCTGCATAGCGAAAAAATGAGTTCGCTGATTCCTGCGAACATTTGACACCTGAACTGAGCCTTAAGTCACATGAATACCTCAGAAATCATTCTTGATCAACGTCCTTGGGGCCGAGCGTGCGGGTTATTGACCTGCAGCGCGGTGATGCTGATTGGAATTTTAAGGGAAGTTGCACCTGCCGAGATTGTGCTGCGAGCGTTTACCGCGTCGATGATTTCGGCGGCCTGCGTTCGTGGACTTGTGCTGGTTCTTCAGGGGATGGCAGATTCTGATCCTGATCACGATTCAAGTTGATACTGAAGTTGCGTTTATACCGGTCGGTCGAAGAAGAATACCTGACACCGCGAAACACAGATATGAGTACTAGAATGCATTCCGCTGTAAGAGCGTATCACAAAGTCTGCAGGATGGATCTCCGGGATCGATTGATTCTGGAGCATCTCTATTTTGTACGCCATATTCTCGGCAAGATGCTGGGTGGTCTGCCAGATTCAGTCGACAACGACAATCTGGAGTCTGCAGGTATCCTTGGTCTCGTTGAGGCTGCTGGCCAGTTCGATCCAGCGCGCGGTGTTGCGTTCACCACTTATGCTTATCAGCGAATCCGTGGTGCAATTCTTGACGAGTTGCGACGAAATTGCCCTGTGCCGCAGGCAGTGCTTCAGCATTGGACATTGATTCGAGAGGCATCCGTACACATGAGCCCACCGTTGACGGCAGAAAAACTCGCCGAACGGACCGGCTTGAAAGTTGAAGAAGTTGATGATTGTATTGCAGCCATGCGTTTGACTCGCCCGGAAAACTGGGCAGACGAACTTGGTGAATTACCCGTGCCCGGCCATCGGGAAGCAGAAGCAGATGCGGACAGTCGCCGCGATGAAGAGAAAAGACTGCTGGCGGATGCGATCGAAGAACTACCGAAGAAAATGCGGCTGGCCATTACGATGTACTACCTCGAAGACATGCGAATGAAGGAAATTGGTAAAGTCCTGGAACTTTCCGAATCTCGCGTTTCCCGACTGGTCGCCGCAGGTGAATTACAACTGAAGTCCATCGTAAAACGTCGAAGCGGAGAGCAATGATGAATGCAACTGTCACTACCAAAGGTCGAGTTCTTTCCAGTCAGCAGGTTCGTTTCAGCGATGCACCGATTCGTCTGGCAAACCAGACGCGCTGTCTGCCTGCGTCTGAGCGAGTCTCGTTGAAGGTCGATCCAACAACAGGCGACGTGACGTCCATCGTGATCCAATGCGAATGTGGTGAAGTGATTACAGTGGAGTGTGCGTACTAGTTAGCTTCTGAATAGAAGTGTCTCGCCACCCGGCGAGTGTGATTCATTTGTAGTCTGGAGTCCGCAAGCCATGGATGGCTTTGACACGTTAAAACAAATTCTGCCAAAGCGCCGGTACAGCCTGCATCGCCTGCCATTTCTATGGGTCGGTACTGCGATTGCTCTTGGTCTGTGTTTCAGTTCGGGCTGCGCAACAATGCAAGGCGCCAGAAAAGATCTGCATTTGGCGACATGTGTTAAAGCCCGCTCAAACTGCGACTGCAGTTGTGGGGAATGCACCTCAGAATTCCATGGTGCTCAGAAAAATACGGTGCATGGCGAGAACGTCACTGCGGTACAGGCTGCTGGACGACATGACTTTGTAATACCCCCCGGCAGTCAAACCGATGGTGAATTGACCGGTGCTCCGTCGAAAGTCATGATGATCGACGGTATGCCTGGAAAATGGACGCCTGACCTGCCGAACACTAATGATCCGGGGCATGCAGAATCTCCTGCCACAGCTTTTGACCGCCTTTCCAACTCTTCGCAATATATGCAGCAGCCTGCAAATTCACAGAATCAAGGCGTTCCGATGCAAGCGACTTCGCCGAGCCCAGGCAATCAGGGGGTCCACAATCCCGGGCCGTATTCTCCTTTCGAAACGACCAGAAATGACGAAGAGTTCAAAGAATACCACACAAAGTTCCATGTTCTGTCGGAGCAGATTTCTCACATGATGCAGACGCTGGAATCGATGAAGGCCAGTCAGGAGACTTTCCAGCAATCGCAGGAGCGCGAAATTCTCGCACTGAAATTGCAGCAGACAACTGCAGACCGTGATCGTCTCGAACGCGAGCATAAGATGGATCGGGAACTACAGGATCTTCGCAAAGGCGGAATGCAGACTATCGATACTATAACCCAGATTATGGAGAATGTCGCTCCGATTCCCGCGCCACCTATGGCCGCTGCGAATGGAAATTCAAATTCGGCGCAGCGAGCTTCATCGCAACTCGGCCTGGAGCAATCGACGGCATCGCAGTTGTTGCCAACAGTTGATGGAACTCGTTGATGCTCAGTTTGTCCAATATCATTCAGAGAATTGTTCACAAGCAAATGATGGCAGTTGCATGCGCGGTACTCGTTTCCTGCGGATGCCAATTGCAGGAGCAACCACAGTCCGTCCGAGTTCCCGCTGTTGCGACTCGCTTCACCAATAATCCGTTGACGGCTGCTCCCGGATGTCCACCGACCATGCCGACCATGGCGGGGCTACCGAATTTGAAAGTCGGATTGGCAATGCAGAGTTTTAAAGATCCAGTGCATATGCCCTTTGCTTCTCAACTTGGGACGATATTGATTCGTGAACTGCAGCTCTCCAAAGGCTCGATGCAGGTGCAGCCCGTTGTACTGAATCCGCAGGTTGCCGCTTCTGAAACTTCAAACGAGATTCCCATGGCCACACCGGCGGGCGTGATTTCCGTGAGTTTTCAGGAAGCCATCGACGTACTGCCGCCTGATCTTCCGCCATTGCCACTGGGAGCCGTTGCGGGACGTCTGCCGGTTGATCAGATTCTCGTCGTGCGTATCATCGAGTATCGCCCGTATTATCCCATGCGAGCAACGCTTGAGATTAAGGTCCTGAATGGAGAATCAGAAGAACCGATCTATGCCACAACAGCCAGCTGGAACGCAGCTGAATACGGATTGGTGGAGCCTCGTCCGGCCCGAAAAAAGCGACATCGTTGGTTCGGTGAAGCTCAACCTACGGACCCATCTCCGGGCCACAATAGTCCCGATGCGTTAATGCATGAGATTTCGCATGACATAACGGTGTGGTATACAAACGCCTTGAATCCACCGCCCCCGCCCTCGAAGAAACGATTCTTCGGCTCGAAGTAGAAGCAAGATTCTGCTTCACCGGTAGTTCTAAACTCGTTTTCCTGACTGCACACACAATCCAGTAGAGTCAGGAATTCAGATTCCGAAGACACCTGCATTATGAATCGCCCGCTGTAGCCGCTGGTGATGACGTTACCGTCGTTGAGATTGTGTTGAATTGTCGATTCAACAGACTTCATACGATTCAGCTGGTTCATAGATCATTGGCAGTCTTCCAGAGTTGCATGCAGTGCCTTTTCCGGGCCCAATGACACTCTGTTTCGTATCAGCTGGATAACCATTTGTATTTGTCCACTATTGACAAATCAGCTGTGAACAAAGGGTATCACCGTTTCTTCA
>JANOZG010000383.1:0-15177 GCA_031429275.1 Planctomycetota bacterium | reverse complement strand
TCCTGTAACACGATGGCCGCATTCACACGGCAACTCGAACGGCACAACGATATCTTTCGTTGCCGTCCCGAAGAGACGTGCTTTCGCTTTCGACAGTCTGGATTTCAGGCTGGTCATGCTGTTGCTGGCGTTACAGTGCGTTCGTACGAGGGCACTTGCGGCAGCAAGATCTCCCGCGCCAAATCACCATGATTGTGCCGATTCTTTGTTCACAATGCTACTCGCGCCACCCACAAAAGTGCTGGTCTATGAGTTTCGTCGGCCTTCGCTGCGGAGACGTTCGTCGATCCAGTGAGTTAAGTCCTCGCTGAATTTACCTCGTGGACTGGAATTGTAATCCATACGGTGATAGCGGCCATCGTGATAGCACTGATCCACAAGCGGCTGCAACTGTAAGACGACATCACGTTCGTCATATCGCAGCGGAATCGGGATATTTGGCAACGGCTGTTCCAGCGGCGCGCGGTAGATTTCGAACTGATCCGGGTTTTGGTCGCGATACACACAAATTAAATACGGTGTGAGTTGCTCTGGGCGGAGTTCTTCCAGCGGAGCGGCAATAACATAAGAGCCTTGACGCACCAGATCGATTTCGACAAGGTTGACGCCAGCGTCGATGTAGTCCAGCTGCTTGCGGGTATATTGTTCGCGAGCGCGACTGCCAACTTTGTTCCAAGGGCTGATGAATTCGATCGCCGTAATGACACGACCATCCTGATCAATGATTTCAATGTGCCGCGTCGGATGCGGCGCTCGTTTCAACAAAAGTGGCTCAGCGGCCGTGGCGATCCGGTGACCTTCGTTTGCGGGAGTAAAGGAACTGTCCTGGGAAACGTGAATATCAGGACGAATGGAAGACGCCGCGTCGCCTTCGTGAACAGCAAGATTCTCTTCGATGTTTGCCTGAAGATCGCTCGGTAACTGCTCGTTGATTTGATTCGCAGCGTAGACGATGAGTCGCGCATGTACCTCAGGCCATCGCGATTCAAGAAATGGGTCCATGCCGGGAAACGGACTCTTAGACATGTATTAGTTCCAGAATTGCAGCCTACAAATATGGCAAGAAACCGCAGAGCGAATTCTGTCGGTTCTGCAGATTCTCGATGAGCTGATTCAGGTCACGCATTTCCTGAATGTTCTCGCGGCGAATCGATGGGCCGCCCTGCGGAAGCGGATTTTCGTCAGCATCCGTCTTAGCATTCTTCTCTGCGTCTTGAGATTCCATACCGGGGCTCACATACGAAGGATAAACAGGAGCGTCGTGCTGAACCGTATCCTGAACTGGCGCATCAGTCTTTGGAGCTGGCTGATTTGTCCAGCGATGATTCCAGACAAAACATATCAGTAAACTCGCGGCAACAACGCTGCCGAAGACTCGCGCACGATCGGCCCAGCGTCCGTAACGAACCTGCTGATGCACGTTCAACACGACGCGGTCTCGCAGGCCGGACGACAGGTGCGGCAGCGTTCCGGCTTCGCGAAGCAGGTTATGCTCAGGCAGCGACGGTTCAGGAATCTTCAGGAATGGTTCACTCATGGTACTCAAACTTCCACAACAAAAACTGGCATGGCAGAAGCCGCCAGATCAAACTCGGCAGGAAGAAATCAGGTGGGTCATTTTACAAGAGGCTCAAGGCTGCGTTGAAGTTTTTCCATTGCATATCGATATCGGCTGGCCACAGTATTTTGCGACAGCCCAAGTGCTTCTGCGATTTCCGCAAACGTCAATTCTTCCCAGTGCTTAAGAATAACAACTTCGTACTGATTTTTCGGAAGAGTTTTCAACAAACGACGCACGGTGTCGGCTGTCTCTTCCTGAACAACTTGTGATTCAATACTTTCTTCGCTGGAACTGCGTTCAGCAGTTTCCAGGCCGGTCCCCCTCCGCTTCTGAATAATTCGTAACGCTTCATTTCGCACAGATCGAATCAGATACGGCCATGGAGCATCCGCTTTCGCCAGTAAACGCGGTTTAAACGCAATCCGTGAGAAAGCTCCCTGCAAAGCGTCCTCAGCATCCGGCTGATTTCCCGTGATCGTGATCGCAAACCGAACCAGTCGCTGGGCTGTCAAATCAAACATTTCCGTGAGCGCGCGCTCAGGCTGCTCCGCCAGTCGATCGACGCAGCTTCTAAATTTGGCTTGAAAATCAGCAACTTCGCCCGAGTTCACGTTAGTACCTAAAGCCATAGTTCCGACAGATTTGTCTGCCAGATTTGGAATTTCTCACAGGGAACCATATTTTCCCGTGACGAAAATGACCAGTGCAGGCTGAAGTTTCGGGCTTTGCCGCGTATTTGGCTCTTGGGACACCGGAATCCTCCACGAATTCCATTTCGTCACTCGCAGCGTGACGGCGACTTGTAGATACGTGCCATTGGGTCGACAAAGGCGACCCGCCATACGGTTTTCCGGAAGGGATGATAGAATCCCGGGCCCAAACGGTCAGCCGGATTTTCAGAAAGTGCTCCGCTATATGACACCAAAGATTTCAGCCTTCCCAAAATGTTATCTCGAAGACATCGCCGGCGCTCGGACGATGACAGTGTTCGATTGGATCGAGATGGCGAAGCAGCTTGATGCCGATGGACTGGAAATGTACGAAGGGTTCTTTACGAGCCTTAACCCTGATTATCTGGACAGTGTCGGCCATGCAATTTCCGATGCGGGCTTTTTGATGCCGATGCTGTGCTGCTCTCCCGACTTTACGAATCCGAACGCAGATGCTCGCAAACGCGCTGTCGATCATGAAGCGGCTATGATTGCAGTGACGCATCGACTAGGCGGCCCGGGCGCGGTGTGTCGCGTGCTCAGCGGGCAGCGGTATCCGAATATCGATCGCAAGCAGGGCATAGAATGGGTTGTTGAATGCATTGAACAGGTGCTCCCGGTAGCTCGCGAATATGGCATCATTCTGGGACTGGAAAATCATTACAAAGATGGCTTCTGGACGTATCCTGAATTCGCTCAAAAACAGGACGTGTTTCTGGAACTGCTGGCGGCAATTGATGAACGCGAATTTTTTGGCGTGCAGTACGATCCGTCGAACGCGATTGTGGCGGGGGATGATCCACTGGATCTCCTGCAGCATGTGGCCGATCGCGTTGTCAGTATGCACGCAAGCGATCGCTATCTCGCGGAGGGAACAACGCTCAGAGATCTGCTGCAAAGCGACGGGACAATTGGATATTCGGCCAATCTGCGACACGGTGTGACTGGCAAGGGGCTCAACGATTACGACGCTATATTCAGGATACTTGCTGCACAAAACTACCGAGGCTGGATCAGCATTGAAGACGGCATGAACGGCATGGGCGAGATGTCAGAATCTCTGGCGTTCCTCCGCATGATGGTGGCAAAATATTTTGGTGGAGTTCAGGCATGAGACGCATCAGAACAGCCATCATTGGTTGCGGAAAAATTGGTCACACGCACGCATTGGCATTGAGCACGCTCAGCGAGTCAGAACTCGTTGCGGTCTGTGACAATCAGCTTGCCCGCGCCCAGGCGTTCGGAGCTCAATACGGCGGCGCACCAGCGTTTGATTCGGTGCAGGACATGCTGAAAAACGTCGATGTGGAAGCTGTGACCATCTGCACGCCTCATCCGTTGCACGAAGAGCCGTGCCTGCAGGCAGCAAAAGCTGGTGCGCATGTGTTAATCGAAAAGCCGATGGCAGCGTCGCTGGAAGCCTGCGACAGAATGCTGGAAGCTGCTCAGAAACATGGGATCAAGCTTGGCATCGTGAGTCAGCGGCGTCTGTTTGAACCTGTGCAACGTATGAAGGCGGCCATCGATGCGGGTAAAATCGGCACACCAGTGCTTGGCACATTTTCGATGTTCAGCTGGCGCGATCAGGCGTATTACGAGTCTGATCCATGGCGCGGAAAGTGGGCAACAGAAGGCGGCGGCGTGCTGGTCAATCAATCTCCGCATCAGCTTGATATGCTGCAATGGCTGATGGGTAAAATTGATGAAGTCTCGGGCTACTGGGCAAATCTGAATCACCCGTACATTGAAGTGGAAGATACCGCTGTGGCGATGATCCGTTTCAAATCGGGAGGTCTCGGCAATGTTGTCACCAGTCTTTCACAGAGGCCAGGCATCTATACGAAGGTGCATATTCATGGCAGCAGCGGTGCGTCGGTTGGAGTGCAGACAGACACCGGAGCCACGTTCGTCGCCGGCATGAGCGGCATTACAACTCCACCGCTGAACGATGTTTGGACGATTCCCGGTGAAGAAAACCTGTTGGCCGAATTCGATGCAGCTGACCGCCAGAGCTTTCAGCACATTGACGCAACGACTCATTACCACCGGTTACAGATTCAGGATTTTCTGCAATCAATTCTCGATGATCGTCCCCCGCTGGTGACTGGGGAAGAAGGACGCATTGTCGTGGAAATATTTACGGCGATTTATCGCTCACAGGAACTGGGCAAGCCCGTACGGTTCCCCCTGTGACAGCGGTCGGTTTAAACACTTAACGTTGAGCGAAAAACAATTGTCTGATTGAGCAGTAGAATTCGCCAAAACTCTGCGTGCATAGAATTTCTGGCAGAATCCACTGCGGCAGTTGTCAATTTCTCGTTGTTGAATCGATACCTGCCACGTGGCCTTGCTCCGGATGAATGTCAGTAAATCCAAAGCCTGCGGCAGAAAAGTCTGCGACTAGTTTGTCACCAGCGGTGAAATTTGACACCGTACGCTGGTCGAATTCGTAATACTTCAGCGGAAAATCAATCGGATAATGATTTTCAGTATTCCGGAGTTCTTGCGTGTTCCTCGAACATGGCGGCTCAGAAATGAAGGATCGAGAGATGTTAGTCGGTAGTTCGAACATTCCATCGATAGCTTGCCTCTCAAAGGTTCTGTGGGGACTTTTGATACTTGTTTTCGTCTGCTCACAGATGGCACAGGCTCAGGTCCTGCCCGCAAAGAACGATTCCAATCCCACGGATGAACAGCAAAGACTGCCTTCCGATCGCAAGATTTCTCAGCAGCTTCAGGAACTGGGGCGAATTGCTCGAACCGGCAATGCAGGCAAAATTCGCGACACATTGAAACTGCTGCGAGCTGCAGATCCTTCTTTGATGGTGCCTGATGGAGCCAAAACTTTCCGACCACTCCACCGTGATTTAATCTCACGCATTCAGTCTTTGCCAGCTGAAGTCCAAGCGGAGCTGCTGAATGAGCCTGGGGCAACCTCGCGACTGCTGCAAGCGTCTTATGAAGACAACGGACCGGCCGGCCTGATTATTTTTTTGCAGCGCTACGCGGGCAGCCGAGAATCCCTAAAAGCTCATCTGATGCTGGCTGCGATTCATCGTGATCGAGGACATCGGCAAGGGACTTTGTACTGGCTTGATCCCGTCCTGCATGCCAGTGTGCCAGCAGAGTTACGTGAGATTGCCGTAAGCATGCGCGATGAAGTAAATGCCGCGGCCAATATCATCCAGTCAGCCGACAGCGGTGCCGATACAAAAAACGATGAAGATGCGGATTCGCCACCTGCTGCGGCCGAATCAAATCCTGACGCTGGCACAGAAAAGAATGCTGATTCTCAAGATCCCGCTGCCCTCGAAATCGCAAAAAAAACATCCGACGCGGAGTCTGCCGATGACACAACTCCTGCTTCTGAAGCAATTTCGAAACTCATAAAATCCGGACCCGCATGGCAGCAAAAACTCTATCTCAATTCGGCCGAAAAAAATGCGTCGCGGGATCTGGTACGATTGTTGTCTGCTGACGGGAAAAACCAGGCGATTGCATGGATCGCCGGTGAACCCATTGTTGACGCAAAGGCGGTTTACGTGCGATCGTCTGGCGGATTGCTGGCCTTCGACAAAATCACAGGAAAAGTGATCTGGACCAGACCTTTGGATCGACAGGTGATTCCTCGAGCGCCGCAGGGACGAATGCCGTTTCCGGACGGTGATGAACGATCGAACGACGACATTGAACGCTTACAGAATTCTCGCGAGATTCTGGCTCTTCATCGAGACGCTATTCCGGCCTACATGACGTCAGACGAGACGCGGCTATTTGCGATCAGCGATTCCGGTGAGACGAATGCAGCGATACCGGAGTTTAATCAGCCTTTCGGTGGGATGTTGTCACGGCGAAGTAATCTGGCGTCACATCCCCCGCAGGAGTTGACTGCGATTGACAAAGAAACAGGTCGCAGACTTTGGTCTGTTGGTGGTGCACCCCTGGAGGGACGCTTCGGCAACGAACTCGCGCGGGCCTGGTTTGCCGGCGCGCCTACAGTATCGAGCGACTTGTTGTTTGGAATCACGGAACATGATGACGCTCATTGGCTTGTGTGCCTGCGATCTGAGACTGGGGAAGTTGTTTGGAAGCTGATCCTCGCGTACCCGGAAGTGAATATCTTTCAGGACAATGGACGGCAACTGATCTCTTCGCGACCGCTGGTGGCTGAGGGTTTAATCTGGGTCAGAACATCCGACGGATGGTTGATGGGTATTGACCAGTTGACACACTCCGTACTCTGGTCACGCAATATGGTTTCAAAGAAAACTGATCCAACGCAACCTCTGATGTTTCGACGCGGGATGCTTCAGACGCAACAACCGGATTCGATAGGTGAAACATGGCGACCTCATGACATGCAGTTGCTTGAAGACGCTCTGCTTGTCACTGGCGACGAAAAGCATCAGTTGCTGATGATTAATCCGCTAACCGGAGGAAATCGTCGGCGTGTCGGGCCAAAAGGAGCAACTGTCGTGCTTGCTGCGGATGAGAAGTCAATTGTTGTGGCAGGTCCGAAAGTCATTCAAAGACTATCGCTCAATAACTTTAGCGTCATCTGGAAGGCAGAACTGAACTCAGCTGAAATCGTCGCTGTCGGCCCGGCTGCAAGAATGGAAGACAGTCTGCTGATTCCTTTATCCGATGGTTCCATCCAGGCGATTCGCTATTCGGACGGAAATCTGACTGAGACTTTTCCTGCAATTCGACCTGCGTTCAGTGCCGGTGGTCTAAAGAGTCTGCCAGAAGGCATGGTGAGCTACGGCCTGGATCATGTGTCTGTGTTCTCTGCCAGGGAAAACCCGACACCGTTGCAGACTGAACCTCTGGAACAGGCCCGATTTCTTTTTGAAACGGCGAACTTCGCTGAAGCAGAAAAGATCATTAGCGAGCTTAAACCGGCACCGGAACAAATCGACGTCGTCAATCGGCTGATGTTTCGAATTGCCACTGTTCGTGCCATAAACGAACCCGCTGCATGTGAAGCACATTTGAAATCAGCCTCACGATACGCTGCAACAGCAAAAGACCGCGCTGTTGTGATGAGTCTGACGCTGGAAACGCAACCTGAACTTGCCAGCAATCAGCTAGTCGAGTTCCTCAGGTCACCGCAGAGTGTATTGAATACTGAACTGCCGCATATGGCGCTCACGAAGGAGATGCTGCTTCGGCCTGCAGTGGACAATTCCGTCGTCAATCCTGACATGACACTAAAGACCTCGGCACGAGTCACGCGACCACTGCGACATCAATTGCTACAAATCCTGGAACAACACCTCGCAGACGACACTCATCCCGATTTTGCTTCATGGGCGTCCGCGCTGCGTGAAATCTCTGACGCCGATGTCTTGTCAATTGAACAGAACAGCGAACTACTTCGGGACGAGCTTATGCGACGCGTGGAGCTTGCAGTCGATGAAGACAAACTTTCAGAAGCCGCATGGCACCTTTTGCTGCAGGCGCGTCGATGTGAAGACAGGCGTCGGTTGGCAAAACCAAATCCTGCTGATGCCGCCAGTCATGAAACACTGTCACAGACAGCTCTTGAGTTTGATGCCCGACACATTTCACTCGTTGATCGGTTTATCAACCAGCTTGCTATCGCAGCTTCGCAGAACGGTAACCCGTTGCGCCCACACCGTGCGGCAGTGAACCTGCTGGCCGTTGTGAAGAGCGAACTGTTGCCAGACTCCGCAGTTGACCGATCGCTGCCGCCAGAGGAAATATTGACGCAGCAATGGTCGCAATGGCAGGATACCACGTATTCGGCTGTCCCCGTTCATCCACTCGAGGGAAGCATGTTGACTCAATCGAACGAATCGAAACTCACGCTGCGTTACCACGAAGATCCGTTCCTCAGCGCGTGGCGATGGTCAACATTTCGGGAGAATTCGGCGCTGACGATTCGCTCGCTGCTTCAGCCTGATGAGCCCATGTGCACAATCGAAGGCGGAATATTCGACGCGATTTCGCTGGGAAGTACCGGATCCGTAGTGCGATTCGGCAGCGTTGTGATCGTGCAGAATTCCATGGGACTCTCAGCGATTTCTATCATCGATCAGCGTGTCTTGTGGAGTCGCAGGATTCCAAATCAGTCGTCGCGAATGATGTGGCAACTTATGGCCCAGATGCATCTGTTCAATCGATTCTCAACGGCGATGCCTGCCTGGCTGGAAGTCTACGGGCGAGATCTTCGCATTAGCGGTGGCAACAATCGCTGGATTTGTATTCAGACACCAACAGAGGTTGAGATGATTGATCTGTTGACTGGTCAGAATCTTTGGTCGCTACAGAATCCTCCTGAAAATCGAAACGTCTTTGCGACCGACTCACGCGTCTTTGTCGGCCGAGGTTCATCTTTGTCACCGGCCACCAATGATCCGCCCGTGATCTGCCTGAGTCAGTCTTCGGGCATGGAACAAGATTCTGCAATTTCGCAGGATGCATTGCGAAACACCATAGTAACTTCAGGCAACGAGCTGGTTGTGTGGGATGATTCGATTCGACCGGGCGGCTCCACAACATTAAACTGGATAGACGCTGAAACCGGTGAAGTACGCAGGTTTCTTGAGTTGAAAGATATGTTGAAATGTCAGTTTATGGATATCCGAACGCTCGCAGCAGTGACTAAGAATGGTGCGTTTGAAATCATTGATCTGGTAACGGCCCAGAAAAAGATTGTCCAGCTTGCGGAAGATCCGGGCAGTGATGCGGAAAGCGAAGCGATGGATGCTTTTTACTCAAAGGCCATCATCATCGCTGATCCTGCTAACTACTATGTTTTTGCAATTCCAGGTGCTCAAGCGGGACAGGTACAGATCATGCTCGGTTCGATGGGTGATCTCTATCCGATCGCAGGAGAACTCAAAGCGATTGATCGGGTGACGGGCAAAACTCGCTGGACCATAACCACCGATGAAAACACAAACGCGTTGTTCGACGTAATGGCAGATCCTGTGCTGTTGCTGGTGAATTTCAACACTAAGAAAAAGCCGCCGATTGTTCCGGGAGCACCAGTGATTCCGGGCCTTGCCATTCCGAATCAGAATCAAACGCTGGTAACGGCATACTCCAGAATCAGCGGCGTAAAATTGTTCGAGCACAATGTGTTATCTCGTTTTCCGAACATGTATCTGGAATTCAAAGTGACTCCGCAGAAACATCTTGACCTGCGAGCTTTTGGCAGTCGCATTCGATTTGTGCCCAACGCATTACAGACGCCCTGAACAACAGATCGCATTCTGCTTCAGAATCTAAACGATGCCCGCATGACGGTTCTCCAGTCCGGTCCTGACGCCAGATGGATGTTGGGTGTATCAAGAGGAAACTGAAGCCCCGTGCTGCATTTTGAAAACACTGCTTTTCTGCTCCGAAAAACCCTGTTTCCGCATGATTCTTCCAAATCTTTGCAGTTTAGCGGGTTTTCGGCGGGATTTGGTCAGGGACATGTTCCGGTGGGGTTGAAGTCCGCTGAACGTTTGCTGTAGTACGCGCACACGCACGTGGTGCGTGCAGACAACTTGCCCAGGCATAACATCGCGAACTCGGTTATTTCGGCAGGTTCCAGAGACTGTGAAATTGTAAAAATCAGGATTTCGGATTATCCGCATGCAGCGCATCTTCATCTCAGGGATTGGTGTCGTCAGTTGTCTTGGAAATGACCGACAGACGTTCTGGAAGAATCTCAAAACATCGCAGTGCGGTATCGATCGCATGACCGAACACGACGTTCGTGACATGGAAGTTGTCATCGGTGGCGAAGTCAAAAACCTCGACGCATCACGAATCAACGTTAACGATCTGGTCTCCACCCGTAAAATGGACCGAGCCAGCCAGTTCGCTGTGCATGCAGCTCACGAAGCGTTGCAGGACGCGGGCTTGCCAACCGTTGATATTGGTGAAAACGCCGCAGTCATTATTGGTGCAGGTTTGGCCGGTCTGGAGACTTATGAAACTCAGATGGAGAAGCTGTTAACCAAAGGTCCCTCGCGAGTCAGCCCGTTTACAATCCCGATGTTGATGCCAAATGCACCTCCGGGAAATATCAGTCTGGCATTCGGAGTACGCGGCACCTGTTACACAACCAGCAGCGCGTGCTCATCATCCGGCCACGCGATGATCGATGCGATGGAATACCTGCGACGCGGGGATGCAGACTTTGTAATCACCGGCGGTACCGAGGCGTCGTTAACTCGACTGGGTATTTCATCGTTCGTCAACATGAAGGCGATGAACAAGACGATGAATGATCGCCCGAAACAATCCATGCGTCCCTTTGATGCTGATCGTGGTGGTTTCATCATGGCCGAAGGCGCGTCGGTGTTGATTTTCGAAACGGAAGATCATCTGCGAAAACGTGGCGGCAAAGCCTGGGCGGAAGTGCTTTCTGGTCGTTCGACAACGGATGCATATCATCTTGTGCAACCGGATCCAGAAGGGCGTCAGGCTGTCAAAGCCATCAATTCTGCATTGCAGAAGGCCGGTTTGAATCCTGCTGACATCGTTGACGACGTCTACGTCAACGCTCACGGAACAAGTACAGTTTACAACGATTCGATGGAAACGGTCGCGTTGAAATCCGTCTTTGGCGATGACGCACGTCGGTTACACATCAGTTCGACAAAAAGTATGCTCGGCCACATGATCGGTGCGGCCTGCGCTATTGAAATGTCGGCCTGTGCTCTGGCCCTGACGACGGGAATTCTGCCACCAACAATCAATTACGACACACCCGATCCTGCCTGCGACCTGAACTACATCCCCAACAAGGCTGTTCAGAAACAAATGAAATACGCTATCAATAACAGCTTTGGGTTCGGAGGTCATAACGTCTCCCTGGTTGTGGCACGCATCGATGACCCAACGCTGATGCGTCGCGAGGAATAATTCTTATTGGCAATGTTTCGCAGATCCCTTATTCCTGATCGCCCGAAGCAGAAGTCAAAGACCGAACATTGGCGGCTCAGGCCGCACCGCTGATGGATAACGGAATATGGAGTGGCGATCGCCCATCTTCTGGGCTCTTTGTATTGCTTTACTGATGGTGACCATTGCAGGCATCCGCGCAGTAACCTGCGGTGCAGGATGGCGAGCATGGATTTGCTACCAGATCTCTGTGATTCATGGAATGCTGTTCGCACGCTGCAGGACAATCAACGCTTGTCCGTTTCCGGAATTCGGCCCGGCGATCATCGTGGCGAATCACACCAGTCCCGTCGATCCTGTTCTGGTCTGGCGTCGACACTTCGTGGGATTCAAAAAGCCGCGTTTGCGTGTCATCGGCTTTATGATGGCACGCGAATTCTACGAATTGCGCGGCGTTATCCATTGGGTGTGTCGAGCGATGGAGAGCATTCCGGTTGATCGCAGTGGTCGGGACATGAAACCAATTCTTGAGGCTCTGAAGCGGTTGGAGGCTGGCCATCTGCTGGGGTTATTCCCGGAAGGTCGACTGAACAAGGAAAGTCCCGACCAGCGACTTCTGCACGGAGGAAGCGGCGTAGCATGGCTGGCAATCAAATCCAAAGTCCCGGTAATCCCTGTTTTCATTCAAAACGCGCCGCGAGCGAAGTCCATGATTGCATCGTTCTTCAAGAGAACGCACGCAACATTGATCTACGGTGAACCGATTGATTTGTCGGCATGGCACGACAAAAAGCCAGGGCACGCTGAGCTGCAGGAGGCAACAGACTTGATCATGATGAAGCTCGCGCAGCTTGGTGGCGTGGAATTCACCCGAACTGCAGAAGTGGAAATAGAGCCGGAGCAAAAATAGGGCGACCGGCAGCAGGAAACATCCCCGCTAAGTCTGAGTCGCTAGCCGACTTTCTGCTTTCGAATCTGCTAGCGCCTCTGGCTCCAGTCAATTGGAGCAGAAAAATCAGGGGACAGGATTGAGCAAACAACAATTTCGATGAAGTTCTTTTGTTCGCACTTTAGCGCGGGGAAAGCGAGTGGGAAGGTCCGGTCTTGTACGTCCTATTCTAACGAAGCGAATCATACAAGTATGCCGCGTACGGGCTCGCCGAGCAGTCCGTTCGCAGGGACGCACTCTGTATAGCTGTCATTTTTTAACCCCGAGTTTGACAGCCATCATGCGATGATATTCCACCTTGGCGTCGTTCTTAAGGAGTTGATAGATTGCGGCCAGCGCAGCATGCGCGCCTTGATTTTGGGGATTGATCGTAAGAGACCGTTCGAGTGACCGAATTGACTCATCAGTCCTTCCCAGATTCTGTTCAACCAGCCCGCGGAAAAACCAATTGCGGCCATCGCGACGCAGTTCTGTCAGAGTTTGAAGTCCATTCAGCGCCTGAAGATTCTCGTTGCGACCGAAGTACAGCTCTGACTGAATTGTGAGTGCTTTCATACGGGCATCCGAAGGAGATGCATCGAGTTCCAGTGTGCGTGCCGCCCAGAGTTCTGCCTGTTCGTTCCAGGCAATCTCGGAAGCAATAGTAGCAAGTCCTGCGGCAACCGCCGCGTCTCCAGCGCCTCCCTCCCACGCAAGAGTGAGTTCATCTCTGGCAGATTTCAGGGCCTGCTGAAAATCCACATCGGGTTTGCTGAGCGCGACATGCAGCCATGCCAAACCCCGGGATCGGGCCACGTCAGCGGAAGTAAATCCTTCCTCCGACAACATCGGGTACAATAACGTCGATCGTGGCTCAAGTATTTTTTCAGCGTCTTTGTGAATTCCAATCCGGTGGTGAGTGAACGCAACGTGTGGAACTTCCGTAGGCGCCGCTGGCATATGACATTTCACACATTCGTCCTGAGCCACAGATTGCCGAACCTCGATCGATTCCGTGCATTTATGCTGCGCATGGCAATCGAGACATGTCTGGCGATAGTGTTGCGGCAATTGCGCATCGGACATATTGTGATGAGGATTGTGACAGGTAATACATGTCAGTGTGTCAGATTTCTGATAACATGGACTCGCGTGTAATTGTTCGACATGTCCAACAATGGTCATCTCCGATGAACTGCCAACACGATAGTCCTGGCGGAATGCGGTGAGTGGCTGCCCGGGACGAAACGAATCGAACTGTTGTCCACGGACGGGGATCTGTGCATCGCCCTGAAGATGACACTGCTGGCATATCGCTTCCGATAGTACACGGTTCAGGTGATGGGGATTCACAATCGTGTGGTCGATGCCACTCACACCACCCGCCGACCCATTCCGAGAATGCTTTTCGGCATGGGCGGATCCGGCGCCGTGGCAGCGTTCGCAGCTGATTGTGGTTTCGTGCACTACAAAATCAAACTCGTTCTGATTGCGGACTTCCACATTGCCGGAATGACAGTAAAGACACCGTGCTGACACAACACGCCGAAACGACATTTGATCTGCAGAGTCAAATCCAGGTGACATGTCCCAGCATTGTCGAGTCGAGTACCACGTGAGAGGCGATTGCACACGAAAGTTGTCTGGCTTCGACAGAAAACTATGGCCAAAGCGGCCGGATCCGATCACGTATTCAATCGAGTATTCTGTTGGCGGCAGTTGGCTATCATCGATCTTCATCGATTCCGAATGAATTGTCACTTCGCTGTCGGACCGGGCGCGGTAATGATATCCGGATTTCGAATGTTCAAGGTCCGCGACCGGCAGCACAACGTCGTCGGGCCGAGACATCGACCGCGAGTGACGGGTGGTCTGAAACGCCGCTGACTGCTCCATGTGGCATTCGGCACACCGTCTTCCTCCCACAGAATGCACATTCGGTCGAGTGTTTAGGAAGGGTGACTCCGGCACCACGGGAACTGGCTGCCCCAGGGTCTTGTCGGAATCCGATGCCGTTAGCGACGCTGGCTGCGGAACGGATTTCGGCGGATCAGTCGACGAACTGCATCCAATGAGCAGTAACCCGCAAAGCATGCAAAGGATGTGTTCCGGGAAAACGATCCACGCCACTAGTTTTCCGCCCACTTTGTGCACCACAATCACTGGAGCAACTCCAGCACCCGAAACAAGATACTCTTACAGTTGTCACGAAGCTAGATGTACGTCGGTGCGATCTGTTAAGTTTGGCTCAAATCACGGAATTTCGAGGACGCGGAGCCCGAATCACCAGTCCCGGAGTGGTCTGAAATCCGTCGATCTCTTCGCGGAGATTCACACCCTGAAGCCGGTCCCCCTTAAGACCACTCACCGTTGCCAGCGCGACTGCGATTACACTGTCGCCTGGACTCTCATGATGCCGATCATTCAGCAGTTGAAACGCCTGATCAGGATTGCTGCTTTCGAATGCCGGGATCTCCTGATCAAGGCCCACGAAAGAATCGGCTTCGGGATGAGTCGACCAGTATTGCAGAACAACAAATACGAACACAAGTCCGAAAAGCAAGGCGACGAAGAAGCCTGATATCTTCGCGTTTGGACAGCGTGCGATTCTCATGAATTTCGTTCCAATACTGCCTACTCGAACCAAACCTTGCGGCGTCCAGTCGCGACCAGGGTATTAAGGCGGTAAGCTATTGCCGCCTCTCTGGAATGTTCCCTTGTCCTCGCTTTTCATAGTATTCAGCCAACGACTTACGCGCCTCTGCATTGCCAGGATCATCCACCAACACGGCATCAAGATACTGGACTGCCATGGAACGAGAGTAGTGTTTCATCATCATAACGCCTGCCTGACACCTCAACTCAGTGTTTTGGGGCTGCGTCTGCAGTTTGTTGAGGAGTTGTTCCATCAACTCAACCTGGTGGTCCGCTTCTTTCCAACGGACTGCGACTTCTGCGGCTTCGGTCGATCTTCCCAGTGCGCTCAATCCTTGACTGTATTGATAAAGTGCTGCAGCGTCCTCAGGCCAGAGATTCACCAGTGCTTTTAAAAGTGTCGTGGCCTCAGACGTATGGTCATCAAGCATCAGTAACTTCGCCTGAGAAAGGCTTGC
>JANOZG010000382.1:0-11805 GCA_031429275.1 Planctomycetota bacterium | reverse complement strand
AGGCGCGGAAGTATGGTTTTGCCATGTGTTCTCCCCCTGTTTCAGTGCAATTTTCAGTGCAATGATACGGAGAAAACACTGTAAAGTATAGTGGACGATGCGTGACTCGAACACGCGACCTCCACGATGTCAACGTGGCGCTCTAACCAACTGAGCTAATCGTCCGATGCGGGAAATTTATCGGCGTCGCTGTCGGAAATCAAATGGTGCATTTAGGAAATCTCAAAGGGAATCGTTAACTCAACCGAAAACTCACTTTTGGATATAGATTTCCGGGCAAAAGTATGTCAAAACGGGACAATCCAACACGTGACCACCGCAGCAAGTCATCAGCCGATTTCCCATTCAACCGTTCTCCGCTTAGGGAGATCGAGGGCTTGGGGTTCTTGAAATCCCAAGAAGTTTGCCTGACTGCTACAGACCGTTCTGCAGGTGAAATACGACGATTCAGCAGATTCGCAAGTGCCAACGTCCTCGGAATTGCGGGAAGAGATAGTTGCAGAGTTCCCGTGGGAGACCGACTTTTTTGTTGTTAACGCCAGGAAAACTGCGATAAACTTCCTGATCTCTGCGAGGAGAATGCGTTTTCATCACAATGCGGCGGTCGCCTTCCGGCTGTTCGGAAATCGAATCCACTTAAGTCGCAGAGGTCAGGAGTTTACCATGTATTTGCGCCAACCAGTTGTTAGTCGATCGTGGGTCATTGTTGCAGCTGTTGTTGCGACCGTCACATTGAACTCGGCCTTGCACGCAGGAACTAAGAATGCTGAAGCACGCAAGCCTGTGATTACCAAGCCAAAATTCGACCCAACAGCTGAAAAGGTTGAGTTCTTCAAGGGTATGGAAGACGGTCAGCTGGCAACAAAGTTCGTTCCAAAGGACGCGAATGGCGGATTCCTTTTGGTCTCAAACACAACAACCGAGCCAGTCACTGTCGAATTGCCTGAAGCTTTCGTTGCCGTTCAAGTCCTGAAGCAATTTGGTGGCATGGGCGGTGGAGGAATGGGTGGCATGGGCGGCGGTGGAATGGGTGGCATGGGTGGTGGTGGAATGGGCGGCGGACAAAATCAAAATGTTGGCGGTGGCATGGGCGGCGGAGGAGGCCTTGGTGGTGGTGGCATGGGCGGCGGTGGAATGGGTGGCATGGGCGGCGGTGGCATGGGCGGCGGCGGATTCTTTTCAATTCCACCAGAACGCACTGTTCGTGTGCCTTACGTCTCTGCCTGCCTGAATCATGGCAAGCCAGATCCTTCAGCCAGACTGGAATACAAGCTTGTACCGGTCGAAGAATACACGAAAGATGAAGTTCTGGGTGAACTGATTCGCATGGTCGGATCTGGCCGCGTCAATCAGCATTCGGCTCAGGCTGCCATTTGGAACCGGACCGATAACATGAGCTGGCAGGACTTGGCTTCAAAGAGCACGCGAGGTATCTTGAGCGTTCAATATTATTTTGCTCCACAGAACATCCAGGAAGGTCAGTACCTGATGGCAACTGCGGAAGGTAATGTTCGAGAGAACGCCAAGACGGAGAAATCAGAGCCAAAGGAAACCGAAGCTTCACGCGTTCGGTAACGCCCACTCAATCTTGTTGCGGAATCCTGTGAATAGCACAAGTCCTGTACGTAAAACGTACAGGACTTATTTTTTGGGGTTATCGGGCGAGACTTCCTCGTCGAGAGACTCATAAAGTTCCGCAATAGGAACGAGAATGGACTGCAACTCCGTCAAATACTCGGCTTCAGTAACATTCGCCTTTCTTTGTCGCAAGTCGTCTAGTCTCTGCTCGAGCTCGTCGCGTGTTTGGCGTTGTTCAGGCGACAACTTTCGCTCTTCCTCGCTGCGTATGAAATTCCAGCGAGCTGCGTGAGCACCATCAAGTTGATCGGCGTTTTCGATGCCGATTTTCAAGCGTTCGCCGTCGTACACATCAGCACGAGTGCCTTTGGCATCGCCGTTGTCATCGATCAAGGCATGTTCTGTCGCGAGGCGGCCTTCAGTATTATAGAATTCAGCCGTTCGGCGAGATGCGAATAACCACGCTTCCAACAGCGATGTCTGGCCATCTCGATTGATGTCAGCATCCAAGCCGCCGATAGCCTGCGACATTGCGTCACCAAATCGCGAGTATTGGATTTGATTGCCATCCTTCGTTGCACTGATAATGATGCGATTGGGGCCGGACAGAACGCTGATAAATGGCGAAGTACATGAGGCGCAGGCGATGAACGCTATCGGGCGTTTGGCGGGCAGTATCAGTTCTGCCATCTTTTCGGCCGAGACATCCGGACCATTGAGGTTAAGACTGGCAGTGCGTCCATCGAAAGTGCCGTGACCGATGAAGACAATCCAGAGCGGTTCTGTCGTTTCCACCGAAATCACTTCGTGAAAAGCCGTACTGAATTTTTCAAGATCGGTCGAATTCAGTTCCGCGTCCCCGATGACGAGATATCCAGCTTCAGCGCGTTTGGCAGCGTCTTGCCAACGATTGGCCCAGGTTTTAAACGTCTCCTTGTATTCATCCGTTCCTGGGGCTCCGATGACAAGGATCAAGTGTTGCTTTTCAGCCGGAGCGACAACTGACGACGCTGGAGGGGCAGGGGGCTGAGCGTTTGTGGCACGGCATTCGACTAGCATGCAGACTGTGGCCAAAACGGAATTTGCGACGACGATGTGCCGGAGTGCTGACGCCCGCCGCTCGCCAGAACGAATGTCAGTCATGGCAGTCCCCTTCGTCTTCGCAAAGTCCAGTCAACGGCCAGGCAAGCAATAGCCGCTAGAAAGATCCACCATGAATGCCAGATGGGCCATGACCAGATTTCAACAAGTGGCGCGTTGCTTTGAGGTAATGCACCGACAAAACTTTCCAGACTGCTCAGTGGCACCGTTCGTCCTCCGGTGATCTTTGCCAACTGTTCCAGAAACGCATGATCGACTTGCACGGACCTCATCTCCTTCTGATCGGGCTGACTTGCCCAGCCAGTCGCAGCAACCAGAGGCTGCGCGGCGGCGACATTGGAGACGATGCCACCGTCGGACAATGTCGCGCTAACCGAAACCTTCCATGCGCCAGGCTGACTGGCCGCGATTGAAGATTCGAAAAGCCCAGCAACGGAATCTGATGGTTCGCCAGTCAGCTCAAACGTTTGACCATCTGGCCCAACAACTGAAAACTTGACATCAGCGTTTTCACGAGCCTCGAAATCAGTACCTCGCACAAATGCCGTTAACTTAACCGAGCCGGCTCCGAGCGTCGAATCTTCGGCCACGACGACGTCCATTCGCTTCGGCACATCCGCGACCAGCCAACGAATCATCTGGCGACTGGCCCGCGCGTGATCGGCGAGATCTTCACTGGGCATCTCACCTTCAAGAGTCGAACCCTCGTCAAGATCGACATTTTGCGATTGTCCGTCGAGATTATGCAGATTACGAAGGCCTTCGCTTAATCGCCAACGCCAGAAATCGCCAACACAGAGTGCGGCCGTGCGACCTTTGCCGAAACGCTGTACGACGAGAGCTGGCCAGTGACTCTCTGCAGCGTCCTTAACCTCGGCCATCACAACCGCACCTGGACGTACGAAAGCGGCAGAGTTCAGTGTAAGAAAATGAGGCATCGCACCCAGGCGTTCTTCTTCAGCAATCTCATCAGGTCTTAAACGCACCCACGGCTGCAGCCAGCCGTCCCTGGTCAATGCAAAACGCACACCGGACTCAGGCGACTTGATTTCGCGGCTAAGATCAATGGGCAGCATTTCGCCAATCGGAGTGCGATCGTAATCTCCCTGACGAAAAGATTCCTGGCCGCCCATCATGAGCAGTCCGCCACCTCGTCGCGACACGAAGTCGTAGATCAGTTTCATTTGATCGGCAAGGAAGAAATCAGCCTCGACATCATCCAGAACAATTGCGTCGTACTGGAAAAGGTCTTCTGGCTTTTCGGGGAACCCGCCACGCAGTTCTTCGTCGTCTTTTGTGCCGACTCGTACGAGTACAGGCTCGTCATATTCTTCGGCAGTCTCCGGATCCGCCTGATCGAATCCACGGAACAGCGAGTTTGAAGATTCGCCCTCGCGACCTCGAAAATCAAACTTCGCTTCTTTGCGAGCAATGCGAATCAGTCCAACCATTTGCAGCTGCGGATCAGTCTCGACCGCTCGTCGGAGGAATTTGAATTCCCAATTGGGCCGACCAGAGACGTAAAGAATCCTGCGTGGCATCGTGCTGCGTTCGACAGCGATCAGTTGCTCATTGTTGACGCTTGTTGCCTCTGTCGCGATGTCTGCGCCGGCGGCATCTTTCAGCGCCGCTTTTAGTGTGTAAAAGACGGTCCCGCCCTTGGTCGGACGATGGCGAAACTTTAGCGGTGAGGGATCGTTGACTTCGCGGGTTTGCGTTTCGATGGGAGTGCCGTCTTCATCAAGCAAAGTGACGGCGATCTGTCCGGACGTTACGTTGACGGCAGCAGGTTGGACTTGAATTGTAACAGGAGCATCATCAAACGCGGTCTGTGTAACGGAGTATGTGCCGATTGCTGCGTCAGGAAGTGACGTATCGTTGGGAGGCAGAATCGGAAACACTGGTGGCATGCCAGCGAGTTCTTCGAGCGAACCGGTTGCGTCGGTCGCAATGCCGTCGGAGAGCAAAATAATTCCGGCGAGTGGTTGTCCTTCGTAGCGAAGTTTAAGTTGTCGCAAAGCGGTTTGCAGGCCAGAAGCAGTCCCATTGAATTCGACAGGTTCAAAGTGGTCGATTTGCTGGAGTCGATCACCAAGGGTGTAGCGTCGCAATTCAAAGTCCTGATTGAGCTGAGTCAGCCAGCCGACCGGTTCAGACTTTTCGCCTTCTTTCAATGCGGAAAGAAAAGCATCAGCTCGTGTTTCTTGACCATCGCCTGTCGTGACCAGATGGCTGCGACTGATGTCAGCAACGACGGCGACCACGTTCGCCCCTGATCTTGGGCGAGAACTGCTCCAGAGTGGATTGATGAGGCAGAGACAGAGCAACACCCAGCCAACGATACGCAACACGGGGCCAAGTGGAGATTGGGTGAGACGTTGACGATTTAGAATCAGCGCCAGCAGGACGCCAACGATTCCGGCCACCACGGCTGGAAAGATCCAGGTGGGGGTTCCGATGGTCAGGCTTGCGAGGGGAAGGGGCATCAGGAATTTTCAGTTGTCAATCACCAATCACCAGTCACCAGATACAATTACGCAACAGCTTCGTTTTTTGGGTGTTCCACAACGGCCAGCAGTCGATCGACAAGCGAATCGACGTTGATACCCTGAGCTTCCGCGCGGTAGTTTGCCAGAATACGATGCCGAAGAACGGGCTTCGCCAAAGATTGTATGTCTTTCGTTGACACATACGAACGGCCGTCAAGCAATGCCTGAGCTTTGCCGCCCAGCACCAGATATTGCCCCGCTCGCAACCCAGCGCCCCATGAAACGAATTCGTTGATAAAATCGGGCGCACTTTTCTGCTTTGGCCGCGACGCTGCAGCCAGACGGACAGCGTAGCGAATGACATCGTCAGCGATTGGTACGCGATGTACGACCTGATGGAACTCACGAACAATGTCACCAGAGAACAGCGACTTGATCGGCTGGAAGTTTCGCGAGGTCGTCTGCTGAACTACGGCAACTTCTTCATCTTCCGGAAGATAATCAATCAAGACGTTGAACATGAATCGGTCGAGCTGCGCTTCTGGCAGCGGATATGTGCCTTCCATTTCGATCGGGTTTTGAGTTGCGAGAACAAAGAAAGGTTCGTCGAGCGTGTAACGTCGTCCGGCAGCGGTGACTTGATGTTCCTGCATAGCTTCGAGCAGAGCGGATTGAGTCTTGGGAGGTGTGCGGTTAATTTCGTCGGCGAGAAGCACATTGGAAAAAATTGGGCCCGGAATAAATCGCATCGCGCGACCACCGGCTCCGTCTTCTTCGAGAACTTCGGTGCCCGTAATGTCGGCAGGCATCAGGTCAGGCGTAAACTGAATACGATTGAACTTCAAGTCAAACAACTGAGCGATCGATTTGACAAGCAGCGTCTTAGCAAGCCCCGGTGCTCCGGTAATCAAGCAGTTTCCGCCGGCAAGCAGTGAGATCAATAGTTGCCGAACGACATCTTTTTGACCAACGATCACTCGCGAGAGTTCCGTATCGATTTGCGATCGAAACTGCCGAAGAATTCCTATGAGTTCCCGTTCACGGTCGGGGGTGAGTTCTTGATTATCGCTCATTGATTTGGTTGTGCTTCATCGAGTTTTGCCGTCGGAGGAAACTCCTGTTCCGTCCTCCGACTTGTGAGATTCAATTCCGTCAGGAACGTGGCTGAAACCCCGTCCTTCGTCATCCTGAGTTCAATGCGTCATGGCGTAAAAGATAATATTGATGCCCATGGGGTAAGCCTTCTTTTCTGAAAACTCACGGAAGTAATCCTGGTTTTCACCTTCACGTTCCCAGCCATCACCCAGATCCGTATTGTGGCCAATGAACATCATCATGCGGCCGTTGTCATCAAACAAGGCACGGTAATGAACCTCTTCCGTGCCTGGCCCTTGATTCGAACTCCACTGCCCGTTCCCGAGCGGATAAGCGAAGCCATACGCTGGAACCTGTGGCCGTTCTTTCAGGTCATAAACGCAGTGAAAGATCGGATGTTCCAGAGGTAGGTCTTTCCATTTCCGGTCAGGAAAGATCTGCTCCAATTCGCGTTCCAGTCCATCCCATTCATCGTCGCCCCAGAAGTCATCGACCATCATGAAGCCGCCGTTGAGCAGGTATGTTCTTAGCGCTTTGCGTTCATCCTCTTCGAGATAGATGTTTCCAGGTTCGATGAGGTACACGAAAGGGTAGTCAAACAGTTTTGGGTCTGTCAGTTCCACGATGACACCATCTGGATCGGTGTGAATCGATGTGAGCTGTTGCAGCCGGTACGAGAAGTTCAGATCCGAATCTGGATAATCGGTGTCCCACTGCCAGCCGCGAAACGACCGGTACTTGATCCGCGCGAAAGTAAACACATCTTTCTTGAACTTCTCGTCGAGCTTCCAGTCCGGAACGCCATTACGCTGAACGCGTCCGTCCTGTCCCTGAAAATCGCGATAGCGACCGCGTCGGCCGCCGAATTGTCCGAACTGCGCAAAAGCAGCGGCTGCACAACAGACGGCCAGCACGGCGATCAGTATGATTCCATGGCGTCGATACATATTACGAACAAGGACTGAAAGCCCTTGACCCAAAAGAGCCTACCGGCTCGTTGCCAATTTGTCGCTCACGTTGTTCGCATCTTCCAAAGATGCATGCACAGTGCAAGCATGGAAGAGAGTAAGAATCTAACCTTCGACGACTCCCATTAGATACGTGTGTTTGCAGGAAAACAGGTTGTCGCAGATTTTTAAATCAAATGCTACCGTCAACGGATTCTCTATGAGCCAGTTTATTCAGCATCTACTTCCATTTTTGTTAGCTTACAGCAGTACACTATTTTCGGTGGCTCAGGACATTCAGCCTGACACGACGACAATCATCCGCGATGAATGGGGAGTCGCACACATCCATGGCAAGACGCATGCGGATGCCATTTTTGGTGTCGGATACGCACAGGCGGAAGATTATTTTTGGCAACTGGAAGACACCTGCATTCGAGCGCTCGGGCGATACGCTGAAGTGGTCGGCAACAAAGGCGTGCGTTCAGACATTCTTAATCGCAGCTTCGAAATCGTCACACGTTCGCAAGCAGACTTCGAAAAATTCCCTAACGAGCATCGTGAGATGGCAACGGCATTTGCTGCAGGGGTCAATCGCTGGCTGGAAAATCACCCAAAGGAAAAGCCTCGCTTGCTGAAACACTTCGAGCCGTGGTATGCCTTGGCAATGGATCGTCATCTCATTCTCGATTTCGTTTATCGTCAGTCGCACATTGGCAAACCTGCCGAACGCGGAGAAGCCGACGTTGCAACTTTGAATGCATGGGATCTGCCACCGGAATCTGAAACGAGTTTTGACAAAGACATTCGGGCAGCGATTGGTTCAAACGCATGGGCCATTTCTGGAAAAAAAACGAAGTCCAGTTCAGCGATGTTGTTTACGAATCCTCATCAACCGTGGTATGGCATGGGGCAATTCTACGAGCTGCATGTTCAAAGTGACGAAGGTTTGAATTTCAGTGGCGCAAGTTTCTTTGGCAGTCCGTTCCCGACGATTGGCCATAACGAACATCTTGGCTGGACCTACACGGTGAATGAGCCCGACATCGCTGACGTCTGGCGCGTAACGTTCGATGATCCAGCGAATCCTTTGGATTACCGATTCGATAACGGCTATCGTTCCGCCACAGATTGGCAGGAGACGTTGCTCGTAAAACAAGGCCAGGAGTTTGTCGAGCAAAAGTTCACGTTCCGAAAAACACATCACGGTCCGATCGTGCGGAAAGAGCAGGACGGCGTCTATCTTGCCGTTCAGGTTGCAGGGCTGTTTCATATGGACCGCATGAAGCAGGCCTGGGGCATGGTTCTGGCCAAAGACTTTGCGACATGGCGAACGGCCTTCAGTCACTGCGCGATTCCAATGTTCAACGTCGTCTACGCCGACGACGCGAACAACATCTTTTACGCCTACAACGGGACGATTCCAAAACGCGATCCTTCATTTCAGTGGACGAAGCCCGTCGATGGCAGTAACCCAAAGGCCGACTGGATGGGCTTTCACACGTTCGACGAACTGCCGCAGGTGCTGAATCCTCAATGCGGCTACGTACAGAGCTGCAATTCGTCGCCGTTTACGACGACCGAAACGGAGAATCCTCGACGCGAAAAATTTCCGACTTACATGGTTGAAGACGCCGATGTCGATATGCGACGGTCAAAAATGTCGCGGATGATTCTGAACGATGCGCACGATCTTACTTTCGAAGATTGGTCAGCTCTGGCCTACGATACACGGATGTACTGGCCGATGACAGAAATCCCAAAACTGGCAGCCGACTACGAAGCATTGAAAACGAACCAGCCACAGCTTGCGGCGGAGGTTGCCGAATACTGGGAGCATCTGCAAGGCTGGGATTTTCGATCGTCCGTCGAATCAACTCAGACGACACTGGTCGTCGCATGGTATGAGCAGTTGTACGGCTTCGGCTATCCGGCAGAAACGCTGAAGAGTGAGTTCGCCGATCGGCAGTCCTGGTTCCTGGCATTGAAGAACGCAGCAGAGAAACTCGAAGGTTTGCACGGAACATGGAAACAGCCTTGGGGCAAGGCTCATCTACTGCAAAGAGCCGCCGATCAGCCGGATGTACAGCACGCAGGTATCGGCTTGAATCCGTTTCAGAAGCACCTGCCATGCCCGGGCACTCCAGGCCCACTGGGAATTATCTTCACAGTCTATTCGTCTCCCGAGATTCCAGTTCTGCGTCCACAGAGATTCGCGGTGGTGGGAGCATCCTACATGGCCGTCACTGAGTTTGGTCCGAAGATTACGGCTCACAGCGTGATGCCGTTTGGAACGAGCGGCCGTCGGTCGTCGCCACACTTCTTTGATCAAGCTGCGTTGTATTCAACCAGCAAATTCAAGCCAGCATGGTTTAGTCATGAAGACGTGGAACAACACGCAGTAACGACATTGAAACTTCCGCGATCAAGAACCGCGGGCAGGAAAGATTGACTGGCGATAAAATGACGTGTGGCCGATTCTGAAACTGCTGAAGCAATCGCCACCGATAGTGAAGCTAGCTGATGGTGAGCCAGCGCGGCTTGTCAGCCGCTGGGCTCACACTACACTTGGCAACGCTTCAGACCAGTTCATGAATCGGCTTGTTGTCTGGATCAACCAGGTACTGGGGCACGCCTGCCAGATCGAAAATGCGAGTGTTCTGAGCATCGATTCCGGCACACTTATAGAGAGTGGCGAAGACTTCCTGAAACTTGACAGGTCGAAGTTGTGGCTGTTCGCCGTAGCGATTCGTTGAACCAATTACCTGGCCAGTTCGCATTCCGCCTCCTGCCATCACCGCTGTGTTTGCCTGCGGCCAGTGATCGCGGCTATTGTTGCTGTTGATCTTTGGAGTACGACCGAATTCACCCCAGACGACGATGGACACATCGCGATCCAGACCACGCTCGTGCAGGTCCGTCACAAGCGCCGCCAAACCCTGGTCGAGTCGCGGACACTCTTCGCGGCACTTTGGAAAATTCATTCCGTCACCGCCGTGCCAGTCCCAACGACTGAAGTTCAGCGAAACAAACCGGGCACCAGCTTCGACGAGGCGCCGAGCGATGCACAGATTCTCCACCATTGGAGGCGCTCCGTCTCTTTGAAACGCCTCGCTGCTCTCACCATAACTGGCAACAATGCGAGGATCTTCTTTTGACAGATCAATCGCATCGACCAGTCGGGACGTTGTCAGAATCCCCATCGCCTGTTGCGCGTAGACATCAAGACTTTCCATTTGTCCGCGTTGATCGGCGTCACGTCGAAATCGATCGAGCGACTTCATCAGGCTGGTACGATCCTGCAGTTTCTCAAGCGTGACTCCGTTCAGAGTCATGTTGTCTGGTTTGCTGCGAGCTTCACGACCAACAAGATTAAACGGGGCATGCCCGACGCCAAGAAATCCACCGGTCCCCGGTTCGCCCCATGTCCGATTGCCGGTTTGATACATCAGAGCGACGTTGGCTGGAATCGCCGGTGTGACTTGACCCGCAACTTTCGAAACCCACGCACCACCAGACGGCCATCCACCCGGCGGTTGGCGGCTGCCTTTCCGTCTGCCGGTCATGCATTGATACGCGTCGTGACCGCCATCCGAATCCGACAGAGAGCGAACAAGAGCAAACTTGTCCATCATCGCTGCCATGCGAGGAAACAACTCACTCACATAAATGCCCGGAACATTGGTCGCGATCGTACTGAACTCGCCACGAATTTCGGCCGGCGCTTCAGGCTTCGGATCCCACATGTCAATGTGCGGTGGTCCGCCCGGCAGGTAGATATTGATGATGGCTTTATGCGACTGCCTCGTATTTGATTCGGATTCGGCTCGCAGTGTCTGTGCCAGACTGATCCCACCAAGCGCCATTCCGCCGATAGTCAAAAAGTTGCGGCGAGAAACGCCGTCGCAGAAACCGCGATGTGAAGAACTGGATCGCCCAAGAATCGTGAGCATAATGGACACCGTGGCGCGAGGAAGTTGAGGCGGGAATTGAGATCGATTCGCTGGACATTCAGTGGAACATATGTGTCAGCGAGTGTCACCAGTTTAACGCAATCGACCGACGATGGCCAATAATTGCATAAAATCCCGTAACCAAATGCAGAATTGACTGCGGAGCAACTTTCGCTGGCTCAAGGCTTACTCATTTTTTGATCATCGTTTCCCTGACACTGTAGCTGTCTGAATTTCGAGCAGTGTTCGCAACGATGAGTTCAGCCAGCAGGCCCAAAGACAGAGCCTGGCCACCAAGCAGAGAAGCAGCGATTGAATAGGCGAGCAATGGCCGATTGCCGATCGGTTTGGGGGCCGCGATCATCCCCGTCTGATTGGCGATCCAGATCAGACTCAAATATGCCAAACCCAGCATTCCGAGAGTGAAAAACCCCAGCCCGACGCTTCCCATCGCGTGCAACGGGCTGCGACCAAATCCCGTCAAAAACGTAACCGTCAACAGGTCGAGGAGTCCGCGCAGAAAACGCCGCACTCCATATTTTGAATGACCATGCTGTCGAGGACGATGGTTGACAGCAACTTCAGCAACCTTGAATCCCCGTGCGTGAGCAAGCACTGGAATGAAGCGATGCAGTTCCCCAT
>JANOZG010000381.1:0-1974 GCA_031429275.1 Planctomycetota bacterium | reverse complement strand
TTCGTGACACTCAGGGTTGCTGCAACAGCGCCCTTTCCATTTCTAGCCAAAGGGGAGACAGACTCGCCAATTGCAATTGTATTGCTTGTCCCGTCCGTTGCGTCACGGAAGTCATAGCAAACAAGCGCACCGAACATGCCTCGAGTCTGGATTACGAGCGGGGTTGGGGAAGTCGGGTTGTTTCCGTTGCCAGCCGCACCGTCACCCGCGCAAAAGGAGTAATTTCTCTTGCCACGCAGCGCACCATTGGGCGGATTGGCACCAGGATCGCTCGGGCACTGGAGATTTGGCATCGGGTTAGTCCAAACCCTGTTAGCAATCCATGGTGGAATCGAAGTCGTAACCGCTGCGATATCCGCGCTAAGGTTGGCCTGTTCATAATATGGCAGCAACGCCACAAAACCGCTTAGACGGGTTCGCATGTGCGAACCCGCAGTACCGGGCTGTGGTTTTCCGCTGCCGCCGGAATATGCTGGAAACTTGTTGAATACGTCTGCGTAATTGTGAAGGGCCAAGCCAATTTGCTTGAGATTGTTCTTACATTGCGTGCGGCGAGCCGCCTCGCGAGCTTGCTGGACTGCTGGCAACAGCAGTGCAATCAGAATCGCAATAATTGCGATTACCACCAATAGTTCGATCAGGGTAAATGCCTTGCGGCTACGATTTGTGATTCTCATTCGATACACCTTGCAGAATGTAAGGACAACGTGGAACAGAAAATTGAAAACAGCACTGTCAACTCCAGACCTCGCGCTATTTCAAGAATTTACATTTTTCATGGTTGCGAAAGCAAGTGGAACTGGTGAGAAGTTCACTGATTTTCTTTTTTCGCGCTTTAGTTGGGCCGGAGGGTAAGAGGATACGCTCAATTTTCAGGCAGCTGGTGATCTCGATACTGCCCTGCAGTATTTTTGTTTTTGTGGATTAGCTGCCCGTCAGAACCTCGGGGACCGTCATGCGGTCTGGCACTACAAGAACCTGCCAATCCGTTTGCTTTTGAACAATGCGCAACGCGGCGATTGAATCCACGAAAACAACAACGGCAGACAATGGCAGCTGCTTCAAATGCACATGTTCGGCAATTCGCCACTCCCGTTCATCCATGATCCAGCCGTCGCTTGTACCGATGTTCTGGTAAAATGGCTGGTCGTGATCAGAAATCGTACGCCATGTTTCTTCATCGCCGTAAATGACAGGTCGTCCTCCGGCAGATGTCAGGACGTCGCGGCGGATCGCGATTCCCCAGGGTTCAAAATCATAGCGACGACGATGACGGCGATACGTTTGGCGTTGGCGAAATTCCTGCAGTGGTACTTCCGTAAATGAGACGACTCGATAACCGCCACGAATCGCTTCGGACGATGCCCACAACTTGCCCTCGTTGACAATCCTCAGCAATGTGGCGAAAGCTGATCGATCGGACGACTGACATCCAAGGATCAGTTCTTCGTTGAATTCCTGTTCATCCTGATCTGGCCACGGTCCCAAAGTGGAACGTGTCCAGTGAAGCAGCCATTCGCCAGGATGTGTCAATGGCGTGCTGACTGGTGTCTTTACATCGGGGGCCGACATTTGCTCGTCGTTGGAAATCGTATCAGTCGCAATGGCTTCGGGTTCTTTTTCCGTTGCATCGGACTTCAGTAGCCATGGCACGATGCAGCCTGTTGAGTCGCTGACAGTTGCCGGGATCTCGCCGCTTGCTTCAGACGCGAGCATCACGATGGATTTGCAGCGTTCCGCATCTTGCACGTGTTTGATCAACAACGCCTGAATCGCACCATTGACGCGGGCTCGTAGAACCTGCAGTCTATCACCGGCAGCGAATAGGATTCGATCCCCAATTGGTTGATCCGGGAGTTCTGAAGTCGCTGCTTCGAATGGTATCTGAATGGGTGGTGATACAAAGATCGACCAGTGTTTACCCTGGCCGTAACATTCCGTGATCGGTGGTTCTGCCAGGAGATCTTCGTCTTT
>JANOZG010000380.1:0-2893 GCA_031429275.1 Planctomycetota bacterium | reverse complement strand
CGGAGCAGCGGTGGTCGATAGCCTGCGGTGAAACCGCAGGTCATCGTGATCCTGGTACGAGAAAGCTGCGGAGCAGCGACGTTGATTTTCTAAATGAACAGATATACGTCGCTGCTCCGCAGCTTCACTATGCTCATCGGCGCATTCCCAGGGCTCGCGCCCCTGGGCTACCTCCCTCAGCTGCTCCGCAGCCAATCGCATCGACGGAAACATCTGCTACGAATCACACACCCACACGAATCACACCCCGCTGGAAGTCGGTATGTTAATCCGTTAGAGTCGTACTCAAAAAGATGCGAGTACAGCGCGCGCATCTTAAAGAAAGCGAACAACGTGAGCGGTTCTTGTCAACGAGCCGGGAGGCTCATTTGGGTCAAGGGCTTGCAGCCCGTGTTAGCCTGCTGGTCATTGGTTTTTGTGAAAACCTGATCAAACTGCGGAGTTGAGATACAACGGATGAACTGGAGGCTGATATTTTCCGGGCTGAAATCGCCTGGTTGGACAATCTACGTCATCTTCGGCGTGATCGTCGCTATTAGTCTCAGCATCTGGCTGCTCCGGCTGGAACGTAAACTCGTCTCACGCCCGGTGGGCTGGGCGCTGCTCACGCTGCGAATCCTGGTGCTCATCACGTTGCTGGTAACGCTGCTCCAACCAGTCCTCACCAAGCGATTCGATGTGTCCCAACGCGGCAAAATTATTGTTGCCATCGACGGTTCGCTCAGCATGGAGACAGAGGACCGGCATGCATCGCTCGGCGAAAAGCTTCGCTGGGCGCAATCGCTTGGAATGCTGGGAAACGCTGAAACAAGTCCGCTCATTGATCAATGGGTCGTCACTGCCGAATCCGGACAGGAACCCAACTGGCTCGGCGGCGACGCGCGGCCCACAACACCGGCCGAACAAGCACTATCAGACGCTCGCGCGCGGCAGATTAAGGAGTCTCTGAATGAACTGGCCTCGATGCCTCGCGTGGAATTTGTGCAGCGGCTGCTGCAGTCTAAACCGAACGAGTTGCTCAACGAACTTGACGAAGTCATGCCCATCGAAATCCGGCTGTTTGCATCCGAACAGCAAGCAGCCCTGCCGACGCAGCTTGCGGCTACGCTGCAGTCAGACCGAGCAGATTTGATTCCCGGCGGCACTGATGCTTTGCAGTTGTTAACATCGCTCACGTCCGAAGAGGGTGCAGATTTGATTCGCGGTGTCGTGCTGATTTCCGATGGACGACAAACCGCAGCCGGTGATGTCACTGGAACAGCTCAGCGACTTGCGACATTGAAAGTTCCGGTGTACGCCGTCCCGATTGGTTCGCGGCTTCCTCCTCGTGATTTATCGATCGCCGCAGTCGAAGCTCCTGAGGCCGTGTTTCTCAATGACAAAGCACAGATCCGCGCCGTCATCGGGACGTCCGGGTTCGAAGGCGAACCGTTAACAGTGCGATTATTGCGTGGTGATGAATTGGTCGCCGAACAAACGGTGACGCCTGCAACCGACAACGCAAGCGTGACGTTTGATGTGCCGTCGAACATCGCTGGACGATTCGATTACCGCCTGAAGACTGCGACTCTACCCGGCGAATTGCGAGACGACAATAACATCCGCGACTTGTCTCTGCAGGTCGTTGACAATAAGGCTCGCGTGTTGCTGGTAGAAGGTGAAGCTCGCTGGGAATTTCGATACCTGAAGAATCTGCTGGATCGCGACAAGCAGGTCGAACCGCTCAGCGTGTTGTTGCATCAGCCGTTCCTTGATTTGCTCAACCAGCCCTATATTCCCAGCAAGCTGCCAGACGAGGAAACACTGCGTGAGCAGTTGACAAAGACCGATCTCCTGATCATGGGTGATGTCGATCCCGAGGACATCGGTCCCGGTGTTCTGGAAATGATCGAACAGGCGGTGGCCACTGATGGACTGACGCTGTTGATTATTCCGGGTCGGCATCACATGCCGCAGGAATTTCAATCGCCGGTTTTGAGCGGATTGTTGCCTGTGTCAGAAACGCGGCAGCGAGTCGCCGAGAAATTCCGTGCGACGCCGGAGGACGCCGAACAGACTTCATACAGGCTGTCGCTGGGAACCGACGCCGCCAACTTGCCAATGTTTCATCTTTCTGCAGATCCTACCGACCGCAACAATACCTTTGCGAGCCTGCCGGGGCATCCATGGATCTTTGGTGGTGTTCCCAAACCAGGTGCTACAGTCTGGGCGACCGCGACGATTCCTGGCGTGGACGTGGCCCCGGAACCGACCATTGTGCATCAGGATTATGGCTTTGGTCAGGTCGTCTGGATGGGACTCGACAGCACCTGGCGCTGGCGGCGGCGAGCTGGCGATGAATGGCACTATCGTTTTTGGGGTCAGTTGATCCGCTGGGCTGCAAGAAATAAAGCTGCAGCGGGTAACGATAGTGTCCGGATGTCGCTTTCCGACGTGGTGATCGACGAATCGGAGTCCACAGAAGCCATGGTGCGCTGGAATCCGAAACTCCTGCCGCAACTTCAAGGCGCCGTTGTGGAGGTCGTGGCGACTTTGGTGGAGCCAGCTGCGACAGGTCTGGACGCTGCAGTTGCCGGGGATCACAAGAACTCTGATGCGCAGACTTCTCCAACGACAGCGGAACGAATCACAGTGTTGACGGCGATGGCCGATGCGCCGGAACGTTTCGTGGGACGTCTTCCGCGACTTCCAGCCGGTGCCTGGAGGGTTCAACTGCGAGTCACCGGCGGAAGTGCAAAAATTGATGAATCGATCTTCAACGAAGTTCTGGTCCTTCAACAGATGTCTCAGGAGTTGGCGAACGTAAGTTGCAACCGTGAACTATTGACTCAGCTTGCCGAACTGACCAATGGCGCGGTCGTAGAACCGTTCGAAGCGCAGCGGCTGGTTTCGC
>JANOZG010000379.1:0-7437 GCA_031429275.1 Planctomycetota bacterium | reverse complement strand
GAACGTGATCGCCAGCGGCGATAGGGCATATTTGAAACCAGTCCGTCGTCCATTTCAGCGTAAACCGCATACACACGACCGATAACCTTGTTCCGCAGTGCTTTCCACATCGTCTGAGCTGATTCGCCTAGCATGCTACATGGTGCGCAGACCAGCAAGAGCCCCTTACTCATAGAAATTTCAAACAGCCCCTTCGTCTGATGAAAGCTCATCGCGAGCGGTTTTTCGCTGTAGACGTGTTTACCAGCTTCAAGGCAAGCTTTTGAAACGGCATAGTGCGAATCGGGGTTGGTGATATTCAGGACAATTTCTGCGGGTCCATTGAGGATTTCATCCAGCGAACTCACTCCCGGTACTGAATAGCAATCCATGAACTGACGCTGTCGTTCCGGGTTCTTATCGTACACGCCGACCAGTTCCAATTCTGGATGCAACGGCAGAGTCTGCAAATAGTAATCAGCCGAATAACCGCACCCTATCATTGCAATTTTCATGTCTGAATTCTTCTCATCGATCCGAACTCCAATGACCCAATATCAACTTCATGAGTTGCTGGTTGAATTTCTACTAATGTTTATTTGCTGGACACTCTGCACTCGGATCAGTACTGCGCCGCGTGAACCAAAGGCGACATTCATACCAAAGAAAATCACGCCACAGTCGAAGCGGATTCGTCCGCGATTTAAGCCGAAGTCTGCGTAAAATCTCGTAAACCGGGTAAAGCGTTACCCATGCAAGATCGGCCAGTAATGTGAATACGGCCCCGTGATTCTTTCTGAAACATCGATTACCTGAATCAATCCAACACTTATCTGCGATTTCAGAGGCCACAGAGAGCACAGTTACTTATTTATCACTCGCGCTGGAATTCCAACGGCTGTGGCACCGTCGGGGACATCACTCAACACTACACTCATAGCACCTATTTTCACATTATTGCCAATTCGAACATCGCCCAGAATCTGACAGTATGCTCCCAAATCAACACTGTCGCCGAGAATAGGGACAGGCCCATTGTCTCTCCGAACGCCTATGGTTACGCCCTGACGCATTGTGCAATTGGTGCCAATGACAGCACGAGGATGGATGAAGATGTTCCCGAAATGCCAAATACGCAGTCCAGGTCCGATGGAAGCTTCTTTTGGAAGGCTGATTCCGGTCAATGTTTCAACAAAACGAAACATCAACCAGTAGACCCGATCCAACAACCAGTGACGGACGCCTTTAGGCAACGAATCGACATGGCGTCCAAATCTAAAGACTGTCACTGCCCAGCTCGATTGTTCTCGTAGCCATGCCCTCCTCGGATAGCGCGCAAGATCGGCTCGAAGAGGGGAATTCATGTCTGGCTGTTGTTTGTTAAACTCACACATTTTGAGACTGGCAGGCTTTTCGTGAACTCTGGAGATTTGTATTCAATCAATGCTGCCTGACGTCCCAGAAAGCGATCTCGGTACCACGCAATCTGACCAAGCATTTGCGGCCATTTCCCGAGGAGCGTAAGCATCGCGATTTTTAGAGAGTCAAGTCCAATCATGCCGCGGCGACGATAGTTCCGAGCAATACGTCCCAGTTGAATTGCAGTAAGTCCAAACCAAGTGAGAGCGACCACGGCAACACCGACGCGCCCGATCAACAATCCAGCGATTGTTAAAAGGCAAAGCAAGGTGCCCGTCCATCCGAGTGACCAGAACCATGCGCTGTGGACTTGTCGCCGGAAATAGGATTGAGGGTCTCCTGCGGTTCTATGGAGAACGTCAATACCTCCGTAACCAGCACGTCGCTCGCGCTGCCACCACGATGAAATCCTGATCATGTTGGCATCGTGACGTGTCATTTCCTGATCAATTCGAGATATCTTCCATCCGCGGCTGCGAATTCGAAATCCTAACTCCGGCTCTTCCCCGGCAACAATACTGGGGTTAAAACCGCCAAGCTCACGAAAGCACGATGTTCGTATCAGGAAGTCCCCACCCGAAGCAGAGCAATCGCCGACAGGACTATCCCATTCCATGTCGATCTGTCGGTTATAGAGCGAAGCCTTTGGATCGATTTCTCGGCGGCGCCCACAGGTAACAGCAACTGCTGATCGTTGTTTGAATTCCGAGATTCCCGCTGCCAGCCAGTTTTCATTCAGGACACAATCGCCGTCAATGAACTGGACAAACTCGATCTCTGAATGCATGGCAATCAGACGCTGAAATCCAGCATTTCGAGCGCGGCCTGCGGTAAACGGAATAGTGGTGTCAAGTTTGACTGTTTCTATACCAAGGAGATCTGCGATCGCCAGGCTGTTGTCGGTCGAACCCGAATCGACATAGACAATATACATCAATTGCGAATGCAGTGAATCAAGACATCTTTGCAGCCGCACGCCTTCGTTACGGCCAATCACAACTGCACCAATTCGTGGCGATGCTGGTGTCATGTTGGATCCGGTTTGCAACTGTTTGTTTTATCGGGAAGCACTCGAGCTGGGACCCCGACAGCAACCGCGCCGCTCGGCACGTCGTTTAGTACCACAGAACCGGCACCGACCATCGCTCCGGTTCCGATCCGTACATTCCCAAGTACACAAACGTTGCAGCCGATATCAACGCCATCTTCAATCACCGGCAACGCTTGGTTTTGTCCTCGATGAGCGACCCCAAAGGTTGTGTTCTGGCGAAGATGAACATCATTGCCGATCGATCGAGCATGAAGAATCATGCCACCATGGTGCCAGATTCGCACTCGTCGACCAACAGGCACGGTATAGGAAAGTGTGATTCCGCAGGTCCACTCGACGAAGCGAAACAAAAATCGGTACAGCAGCGACATGGGAGCTCGAAACAGCTTCCAGCGAATCCCCATTCTCCAGTTTCCGAACCTGTGCACCGCCAATGCCCAGAATCCCTGTTCCAAAAGAAGATTATCATGAGTTCGCAGGTCTTCTTCGATCAGCGCAAGCAGGGAGATGCCAACAGGGTTTCCGTTGCGGTCACCTTTTGGCAAGGGCTCCAACGGAGCTGTTCTGGTTCTCGATTCCGCGTTCATCGACGTCTCCACGCGTCCCGGCTGCCAAAATTGAAACGCACGAAATCCAGCAGCAGATGAGGGGGATGCGGATTCGGTTTCCGCTGAATCAGACTGCGAAGATGAAACAGAAATCGCCCGCCGGCCCACGCGACATCTGAACACAATTTATGAACGCGTCCGTAGTGTTTGAGCCAGAAGCGAGCCCGTGATTCGAACCAGTAGCGAGGTCGCCGACCAGGCCGCGCTGATGTGACGCCGGAAGACTGACCGACGAGATGAATGACTCGGCTCTCCGGAACATACCAACAGGGAAACCCAGCCTGTTTCGCGCGGAGACAGAAGTCGACTTCTTCAAAGTACAGGAAGAAGGACTCATCCAGCAGCCCAATCTTTTCGAAGACTTCCCGGCGAATGATTAATGCAGCTCCGGGCACCCAGTCAGTGCGATGCGGCGATGATTGCTCAGGCTCACAGATTTGCCAACGATGAAGCAGTCTCGCAACCGGGCTGAAAGAGAATCCCTCTTCCAGCTCATTCCAGAAACCGTGAAACCGTCGCGCAGCAAACTGAGTGGTCCCATCCGGATCCTCAAGACGACTGCCAGCCAGCCCGATTTCCGGATGAGTCTGCATGAACTCCACCAGAGTCGTCACTGCAGCCTCGCTCGCCACGGTGTCGGGATTCAGCAACAGCATCAGATCCGGAGGCTGAGGAGAGGCGAGCGCCTTGCGGATCGCTTCATTGTTACCAAAAGCGAATCCACGATTCACCGTCAGCGGCATGAACTCAATCTGCACGGTGTTTGGAAGAGCTGCCGTCAGTTTCTCCACAGAGTCATCCTGCGAATGCGCATCCACCACGTACACACGATCGTCTGCACAGAGCTGTGGCAACACAGATTCGACGGCATCGAGCGTAAGGCTCGGCGTGCGATAATTCACAATGACGATGGCGAGTTTCATGGGAGTGGTTAGATGTTAGTGCGTAGAATGAACGCCCGCGAAACTGTGCGCCCATTCTTTCAGCAACGAACTCATTACGGTCGAGCACTTTACCCGATCCAGAGCCTGTGTGGTCGATTCAGAAAGTCTGCGATACTCGGCAGGATCGTTCCAGAGCTGCTCCACTGCGTTGGCAATCCGGTGAGGCTGTTTTTCGGGAACAATTCGCAGTCCTTGGCCATCCTGAAACGCGCGGACGAATACAGGATGATTTGATGCGATGACCGGACTGCGGCTTGCCAGCGCTTCCGTCAAAGTCATCGGCATGCCTTCAGGGAATTCACGATGCGACGCAACGCAGACAAACGTGGAAGCACGCATTGCCAACCCGACTACACTATTTGGGCTTCGCCCGTGGAACGTGACGATTCCCTTTGGCAGCGTGGCCGCGATCCGTTCCAGATTTTTGCGATCAGAACCATCTCCAAAGACGGAAAGCCGAACCGGAAGTCCGCGTCGATGAAGTTCGGCAGCGGCTCGTACGACGTCCGCGCCGCCTTTGGAATCCACAAGGTTTCCAGCAAAGACAAGCTCACAGTTCTTCGCAGTATTCAGGTCTTTGGGTTCAACTGTCGTTACCCTGGCCGGCAGATCGAAGTCGTATGCGACGGCCTTCTCCGATCGCAGACCGCAGTCAATCATCGAATTAACCGCCGGCTGAAGATGATTGGCAACTCGATCAACGAATGGCTGATTCAGCAGCTCGATCATCCGCCGAGCAGACGCACGATTCGTGGCATCAGGATCAAACACATTCGCAAAGATGACCATGCATCGCGCATCATGGTTGGCACTGTAACTCAGAAGATCGATCGCCAGTTGGCCTGAAGTTCTGATGAGAATATGACTTGGTGCAAACCTGCGAATCTCGGCCATTACCTGAGATCGCTGCCATGCTGCAGCCAGTCGTCGAGGAACGAATCGTGGGAGCTGATGTTGTGGCAGACCAATCAGAATGCCCTGATGGTGAGCGGACATGTGTGACTCCCCGTCGAGACTGATAAGAATAAACTCCTGATTGGCGATCAGTTCTTCGATCGCCGCTACGCTCGTCTTCATACCCGCATATGGTTCAGGCAGATCTTCACGACGAACCCTCAAGGCAGACATATAGTCGCCGTGCTGAATAATTGCGATTCGTGGTTTGGGTTGGGAAGTTCTGAACATAATGCAAACACTAAGACTCACTCAGGATCGTTGGTCCGAGGCTTCGTTCGACCAAATATCGATTGATTGCTCCGCGATAACGGCGGGATCGTTGTTGCTTCAAAAGTCGTTTCAAAATGGGAAAGGCGCCAGCCTGAATGGCAGTTTCATTGGAATTCTTGGGTTAAAGGCTGGAACTGGTCCCGTTTTGGACCAGCCCTTAGGTGATTCGGTGGACGAAGCGTCGTTGGAGCGGCATCAATTCTGCCGAGAAATGCGGCCGCCTGCTTGCGTTTCTGCAGAAGTGCAATTCGGCCGGCAAGTCTTGAGGAGTAGTACCTGCGCCAAAACTCAGCACGTTCAAGCTTTGGATGCAATCGTGGCAGTCTGGACAACAATGAATACTTTCCAACCAGCATGCAATCAATGACCAGATACTTTGCTGCGTGTATCCAGGATGTACCATTCTCCGCTCCCGTCACGGAACGCAGCCACGGTCCTGTATTCAGCGCCGCGCAATGCAGCGATTCGATGTACCCTTGTGTCAGTCGACGCGAACTCATCACATGGTGAAGTCTAAGTTGCGGAACATGAACCGCCTGCCATCCAAGTCGACAACACACGTGCGTCTTCTCCAAATCCTCGCAGCAGCCGACGCCTTCGCCGATCCTATCAGAGAGCCATGTTCCAATGTGTTCATAGATAGCTCGCATGAGATTCACACGGCCCATTTGTCCAGCTCCCGGTGGCGCTGCTCCCCAAATGACATGTGCTCCATGGTCTCGACACGCCAGGTGATCGGCGTAACGTTCCTCAAAATCGGCAGGGACAGCCACTCCCGGCGGAAACTGAGGAAATGTTCTTCCGCCTATGATTGCAACGTCTGAGTGTTGATCAAGGAACATCATTCCCTGTCGCAGATAGTCCGGCTCGAGAAGGTTGTCATCGTCAACCACGCAATAGTATTCCCCAGAGGCTTTCTCAAAGGCAGTCCGAAGAGCATTGTGTTTTCCGGGCAGTGATTCATGGATTAAGCGTAGCGAAACAGGAAATGCGACTGCGGCATCTTTGGCGACGGAGGGTGTGTCATCAGTGCTGGCATTATCAACGAGAATCAATTCCCAGTGGATGTCCAGCGGCAGATCTTGCGCGGCGAGCTTTTCCAAAGTCGCAGGCAACCGAGAGGCACCGTTGTAGGTGCAGAGGATTACGCTGATCTTCATATAGGCACCGGCGGACGAATCTGCGATTCAGGCGGATGGCTGTCCCGTTTTGAAACAGCCTTTCATCAACTTATGCGGTTAAACAGAAATCCGCGGGGGCCAGAGTTTGCGGGAAATAGCCATTGGTCTTGTATGCCGTACCGCAGCATGATTGGTGGCTACTGCATCTTCTGCCAGCCCGGAAGCGATAACTGCCCCAAGAGCGCCTGACATCATTGTAAATACAGGGTTATTCATCGCATTCAGCAGGTTGTCGGTCATATGCAGGATCAGGATCATGCTCATGCCCACAAGAGGTGCCAGAGCCGGTTGAACTAATTGGTGAAATGCAAATCGTTTTAAGATGACGAACCCCGGCAATAGAAAAATGCCTGTCATGGCAGTCAGTCCCACGGCGCCAAAATTTCGAAAACACAGGAGCCATTGTTGATCCGCCCCCTCGTCAAACCAGCGAGATCCCCCGAATACATAATGCTGCAGTGCGATCTTCAGGATTTCGTCTTCCTGCTTCAATCGGGTGACAAATGATGCCGCTCTATCTGCGGAAAAACCAACAAACAGGTCGCTCACAAATTGCCCACTAAACAAATCAAATGTCCGGCTTATCATCCACACCGGAGCAATGGCAATCAGCATTTTTAGCGGCAGAGAACTATGACTGGCTTTAGCGAGCAGGCCGGTACCAATGCCGATCAGCAGAAGTGACAATGCTCCTGTTGATTTGCAGAGTACACAGGTCACTACCAAAACCCCAATGACCGTGTTGATTGGAACACCACCCACGCGGCGCATCGCACTGGTAAGACTCATCCAAATCGTCAGGAGCGTCGCTGAAATCATCCACATAGACACCGCCAGACCATGTTCCATAAACACGACAGGTCGGAATCCTCCAAAACGAATTGTCTGAGCGAATGAGTGTTGGTGAAAACCATAGACCCAAATGTGCAACTGCGGACTCATTCGCACTTCAAAGAGGCAGAAGGGAACGTAGATGAGCCCACCAATTATCACTGCCGTTGTCATCATTCTTAGGCTTTGCAGATCTG
>JANOZG010000378.1:0-4824 GCA_031429275.1 Planctomycetota bacterium | reverse complement strand
ACCCTGCAGGCACTTTATGCCGAAAAGCCGAACTTCTGCAGCCTCCGGGGTGCGGCATCCCACGCATCCTGACGATCCAGGTAGTCGCAATGCGTGAACTCAGGCGAGCGGGGGATATTAATCACCTGATTTATTGCTGCGAAATTCCGACAGCAGTTTGGCTTTGCTTAGGGCGGGATTGCAAATAACAGTCTGGTCTTGTTCAGGCAAGAAAATTTGAGTTTAGAAGTTGAGTCGCATTCGAGTCGTTAAATTTTCTTACCAAGTAATCTTCTTGCCTCAAATTGCGATTCCGCTTGCAAAACAGGCCTCGTCCGAGTCTCAGGCAAATTGTTGAGTGTTCAGATGCATCAACGGATGTCTCCTTGATAACTCCGACAGTATTTATTCAATAGCTCGCTGGAAGGCTAAGCTCAGGAGTGAGTGCGTGTGTTAACTTCAATGCGACGTCTTACAAACAAGTCATTATTGTACCGGTCCCACACATTCCGCCTGCCATTGTGTTTCATAAACATTAGGCATCTGAACCAAAGGCTGGCTCGAAGACTGGCCCACAGGATTTCAAGACATTAACGACGGCAATCCCCATGGAAGCAGCGCACCGCCGATTTTCCCGACGACACCCAGGACGTTTCATTGTCCGTTGGCTATGATTTCGTCCGGCTGATGCATGAGCGAACTCTTCGTGCTCTATGATCAGCCGCGTCCTTCCCACTACTCAAACTGCCGGAGCTGTCATGCCTAAACAACTTCTCACACTCTTCGTCCTGTTTATCGCTACCATTACTCATGTGCATGCTGGCGACGCAGAATCACTGATCGAAGCTGGTGCAAAAATTCAGAAGCTCGCCGGTGACATGAAGTTCACTGAAGGACCTGCATGGATTCCTGCAAAGAAGATACTCATCTTCTCTGACATCCCCAACAGCCGCATCATGCAGTGGAAAGAAGGCGAAGGTGCTTCGTTGTTCCGTGAGAGCGAGCAATCGAACGGCAATATCCTTGACCTTGAAGGCCGAATGATTTCCTGTCAGCACGCCGCCCGCAACATCGTTCGAATCGAAGCCGATGGGGCCGTCACCGTGCTGGCCGACAAGTTTGACGGAAAGCGATTGAATTCGCCTAACGATGTCGCCGTGAAATCAGACGGCACGTTGTACTTCACAGATCCACCCTGGGGTCTGACTGGTCCTGCCGAAATTCCTGGCCATTGGGTTTATCGTCTGGACCCGGCCACGGGCAAGGTTGAGCCCATCGTGAAGGATCTCGCAATGCCCAACGGCATTAATTTTTCCCCGGACGAAACTCGCATCTACATCGCTGACACTGGCGGTCACACGCGGCATCCTGATCCGGCATTTCATAAGCTGCCAGCCGGGATTCATTGTTATGAAGTCCACAAAGACGGATCGCTGGGCAAGAAGTTATTAAAGATCGACGAAGGCAGTGACGGCATGACTGTCGATACAGCTGGCAATCTTTACACCACGCACGGCGGCGTCAACATTTTCAACGCCGACGGCAAGCTGCTGGAACGCATCGCTGTTCCCGAAGGCCCCGCCAACGTCACGTTCGGCGGAGACGATTACAAGACGCTGTTCATTACAGCAAAGACCTCGCTCTACAGCATCCGCATGAAGAACGCAGGAGCTAAACCAGTCGGGGCAAAGTGGTAATCCCGCGCCTCCGTGACTGATGATCAATTCAGGACGGGACGCAAGTCTCGTCCTGACGCGCGTTGTTTCTTGATGGGACTGGAGCCCCGTGCTACGTTATCGCCCGGAGTTTAAAATGAATCGAACTGTCTTTTCCCTCGTCGTTGCTTGCCTGGTTTCGACAACCTGGCCTGCTTCAACTTCCGCACAAACCAAAGATACCGCAGCATTGCGCGTGATGAGTTTCAATATACGCTACGGCACTGCCAATGACGGCAAGGACGTCTGGATGAATCGGCGGGAACTTGTTGTCCAGACGATCAAGGCATTCAAGCCCGATCTGATGGGTACTCAGGAAACGCTGCCGTTTCAGGCAGCGTATATCAATGAGCAATTGCCAGAGTATGCTTACATCGGCTGGTCACGAGACGACAGCAAAGATGGCGAACAATGTGGGGTTTTCGTTCGGCGTGATCGCTTTGAGATGCTGGAGTCTGGCCAGTTCTGGTTAAGCGACACTCCAGACGAAAAGTTTTCGAAAAGTTGGGACTCATCGTTACCCCGCGTGGCGACGTGGGTTCGTCTTAAAGACAAACAATCGGAAGGTCGCGAGTTTCTGTTTGCGAACACGCACTTTGATCATCGCGGTGAAGAAGCCCGAAAGCAGTCTGGAATCCTGCTGCGTCGTCGGTTGTCCGAGATGGCTTCGAAGCAGCCGATCGTTGTGACGGGCGACTTTAACTGCGATCAGGGATCGGAGCCGTATCAGGAGCTGCTGAAAGAAAACTTGCTGCGTGATTCATTTCGCGGTGTCCACCCAAATCGCAGCGACGACGAAGGGACATTCCACGGTTTCAATGGCAAACCCGGAAAGGATCGGATCGACTGGATTCTGGCCACCGAGCAATTCCATGCGACGGAAGCCGCAATTGATCGCACTCATGCCGACGGTCGATATCCGTCTGATCATTTTCCGGTGACGACAGTGTTTCAGTGGCAGGAATGATATTTGTGGTTTCGGCGAGCGGGGAATGTTAATCCCCTGATTGTTGGCGGCACGAAGAACCAGGGGACTAACGTCCCCCGCTCGCCTCAATTCAGCCCGCGCCAAGTATAGGTGGACTTCAGAAAGCGATTTCAACATGAAAAACATAGTCACTCTCTTCATCCTCACCATCGTTTTCGCAGTGCATGGCCCCGGCTTCGCCATAGGTGCTGAGCACGACTGGAACCTCGGCGCGACTGGTCTCCGGGGCTGGATTCGTTGTGACAAAATGGTCACATCCGATGCTCGCGAGATCACAATCACCAAAGTGGAGGAAGGTTCTCCTGCAGTGGGCATTTTCGCCGTCGGTGACTCGATCCTTGGCGTCGGCGGCAAGCCGTTTTCTGTTGACCCGCGCACTGAAATGGGCAAAGCCCTGACCCGTGCCGAATCGGAAGCGGGCGAGGGCAATCTCAGCCTGACCCGGTCGCGCGAAGGCAGCTCGGCGGAAGTCATCGTGAAGCTTCCGGTGCTCGGAACTTATAGCACCACCGCTCCTTTCGACTGCCCGAAGTCCAAACGCGTTCTCGAACAAGGGTGCAGGGATCTCGCGAAGCGGATGGCGGATCCTTCCTATGCCGAGCAGCAGGATCCTATTCCCCGATCACTCAACGCGCTCGCGCTGTTAGCCAGCGGTGACTCGAACTACCTCCCGCTGATTAAGAAGGTAGCCGAGTGGGCCGCGAAATATGCCGATGATGGGATGGCAACCTGGTATTACGGTTACGTCACGATGTTCCTGGCCGAATACAAGATCGCTACGGGCGATGATTCGGTCATGCCGGGCTTAACGCGGCTTGCGCTCGAAGCGGCTCATGGTCAAAGCGCGGTGGGCTCGTGGGGCCACGGGTTCGCAAAGCCCGACGGCCGTCTCGGCGGCTACGGAATGATGAACTCCCCCGGTGTGCCGCTGACGATCTCGCTCGTGATGGCCCGTGAGGCTGGTGTGAAGGATCCGGCTCTGGATCTGGCGATCGAACGCAGTGCGAAGCTACTGCGTTTTTACATCGGCAAAGGCGCGATTCCATACGGCGACCATCATCCCTGGATTGAGAACCACGAGGACAACGGTAAGTGCGGAATGGCTGCCGTGCTGTTCAACTTGCTCGGAGAATCGAACGGCGCGGAGTTCTTCTCGCGCATGAGCGTTGCCTCCCACGGACCGGAGCGTGATTGCGGGCACACCGGCAACTACTTTAACATGCTTTGGGCAATGCCAGGTGTTGCACAGTCGGGACCACAGGCGACAGGAGCCTGGATGACTGAGTTTGGAAGTTGGTACTTCGACCTCGCGCGCGGCGCGGGCGGAAATTTCCTGCATCAAGGCCCGCCGGAACCTGAAAACGACAGCTTCGCAGGCTGGGATTCCACCGGCGGATATCTGCTGGCCTACGCCATGCCGCTGAAGAAGCTTTATCTCACCGGCAAACAGGCTAGCGCAGTCCCGCAACTTGATGCCGCCGCCGCCCAATCACTCATCGCCGACGGGCGTGGCTGGAACAACAAAGACCGTAATAGTTTCTACGATTCGCTGACTGACGACCAAATCCTCGAGCGCCTTGGCAATTGGTCGCCCGTCGTGCGCGAAAGAGCGGCGATGGCTCTGGGACGCCGCAAGGGTGCTCCCGTGGCAACGCTGATCGAGATGCTCGAATCTCCGAGCATTGAAATTCGTTACGGAGCCTGCCAAGGGTTGATCTTCCTGCGCGGACGTGGAGCGCCTGCCGTGGATGCCCTGCAGAAGACGTTGTCGCATGAAGATCTCTGGCTTCGCATCAAAGCGGCTGAAGCACTCGCAGCCATTGGTGCGCCGGCCTCGAAGGCGGTCCCGCAACTGCTCGAACTGCTGGCTCAGGTGGATGTAAAGAATGACCCGCGCGGGATGCAGCAGCGTTATCTTTCCTTCGCTCTGTTCGAAAATGACGGATTGCTTGGCCGCTCACTGGAAGGCGTAGATCGCGCCGCGCTCTACAAGGCCGTGCGGGCCGGGCTGAAGAACCAGGATGGACGTGCTCGCGGCAGTATTGGTTCCGTCTATCGACATCTCTCGCTTGAAGAGATCAAGCCTCTGCTGCCTGCCATCCACGAGGCGATCGTCCAGCCAGCGCCGAGCGGCGAGATGTT
>JANOZG010000377.1:0-1973 GCA_031429275.1 Planctomycetota bacterium | reverse complement strand
TGTCGCATCACGCGGGCACCAGACTGTCATTCGCGTTTGGATGGTCTATCCTGGCCGCGATGACGGCATACCAGAATTCCTGATCGATGACGGATTGAAAGTCACGACATGGTTGAATGAAAACACGGCACCGTTTCCTGCCAAAAAGGTTCATACACCCGACTACAACGATCCTCGCATGCGCAAGGCATTGAGGGCTTTTATTGCCGCGTTCGGAAAGAAGTATGACGGAGATCCGCGAATCGGTTTTATAACTGCTGGCTTGTTGGGAACATGGGGCGAATGGCACGAGTATCCTCGGCAGGACTTGTTCGCATCCAAGGAAACGCAAGCCGAAGTGCTCGACGCTTTTTCGGCCGCGTTTCATGTCACACCTGTGCTGCTGAGATATCCAACAGGAGACGATCACTGGCTGTACGCAAAGAATGCCGATCGCCCGTTCGGTTTCCACGATGATTCTTTCGCATGGGCTACACTGGAGACTGGTCGAAAAGACGACGATTGGTTCTTCATGCCGTCCTTGAAAGCCGCTGGCCAGGAAGCGGTCTCGAAATGGAAAACACAGCCCATTGGAGGCGAAATCCGTCCAGAGCTTTGGGGGCAAATCTTTGACGACAAGGTTGCCCACAAGCAGGCTCAGGATTTTGATCAAAGCGTTCGTGAAACTCACGCTTCATGGCTCATGGACACCGGCATGATGGAAAAGAAACAGTCCGCCATGCGATTGAAAAACGCATCCCGAGCCGTGCAGAAGATGGGCTATGAATTCCATGTGACTCAAGCCACTGTCGTCCGCGAAGGCAATCAGACTCACGCCACGATCCAGTTCCGCAACACCGGCGTGGCACCGTTCTACTATGACTGGAAAATCGTCATCGCGGCGGTCGACAAAAACGGCAAACCCCTGAAGCAATGGCCCACCGACTGGAAAATCACCGGCCTGCTTCCAGAGGCTCCATCCCGAACATGGCAGTCATCACTGGATACAAACCAAATCCCCAACGACACCGAATCGCTGGCCTTTCGCGTCGTCAATCCACTTTCAAACGGCCTCCCACTTCGCTTCGCAAACACCCCTGACCGACAACAAACCGATGGCTGGTTCCAAATTGGCCGGCCAGGGGCCGAGAAGGCTGCAAAGACCGAGTAGCATACGATGTGAATTTGAAACGATAGTGGAATGGCAGCCACGCGACGCCAATCGCTCAAATGCCAGTTACCACTATCAGTTTGATTCAGGCACCGAAATGACTCCGCGCTCAATGAGATCTTCAATGATCTGGTACACAGCCGTCTGCGGCTTCGTGGGAATTCCTCCTGCTGCGTGGTTCTGCGACTTCGCTCGACGAATTGCATCCACAACACCTTGTTGAGTCACCGGAAGGTTGTAAACCCGGGTCTTCTGATACTGCCCAACTTTGTCGCGAAGTATCTGGCCGACCTGCTCGCACGTCAGGTGCTCGTCGGAGGGAAATTAGTCGAAATGCAGCAACAGCCACAGATCGAAACACGGGTTACTGAGAGAGACACCAATTTCCTTCTGGCGACAAAGCCGCAGAACCTCGACAAGGTTCTTCACATGAGCCGGCTCGATCCAGTGGTCCGTGTCGCAGACCAGCCGAAGCTGATCGCCTTTGCCGAGATTGTACTCCTTCATGAACCTGCTGAGTCTGGCCATGACATGGCTCGGAGCAGAGTCGCCGTGTTCTGTCTCCAGCACGCGAAACTGAATTCGCGTGGAATGGAAGAACTCGAAATACTGCTTTACGGCATACCGATCTTCGGACGCGATCACAACCAGAGTTGCGTCTCGCTTCATTTCGGGCTTCCGTTTCAGCGGTCGTTTTTTACGCATCTCACAGACCTGTCGGACAATTGATCAGATCCTTGAGTTTGTCGATGCCGCCAATAAATGGAACGCCCCCAAAACGACCGTCCAAGTAGCTCTTTTCGATCCGCAGATCTTTACGCAC
>JANOZG010000376.1:0-5042 GCA_031429275.1 Planctomycetota bacterium | reverse complement strand
CGGACCGACCGAGTGCTGCCGGCTTCGTAATCGAGTCCCGCAGCGGTTCTCAGCGTGTTGCTGACGATCTGGAAACTTCCGTTGTCCGTCGAGCCAGTGCCTGCGACAAGACTGTAGGTAAATGTGTTTCCAGCATCGGGATCCACGGTGCTCAGCGTGCCAATCGAGGCACCAGGCAAGTTCTCAGCGATGGTGCTACTGGAGAGGCCAACGTCCAGAGGCGTCTCGTTGACATTTCCGACGTTGATTATAAAGCTTTTTTCGACCAGTAAGCCCCCCTGATCGGTACTGCGAATCCGCACCGATCGGGTGCTGCTTTCTTCATAATTGAGCCCCTCAACAGTTTTCAGCGAGTTGCCGGAAATCTGGAAACGCGCGTTGTCCGTTGATCCTGCCCCCCCGACCAGAATGTAGGTGAAACTGTTTCCGGCATCAGGATCCGCCGTGCTGAACGTGCCGATCGTTGCATTAGATTGGTTCTCGGCAATTCCGCTATTGGAAAGAGTGATATCCGTCGGAGTCTCGTTGACATTGCTGACATTGATCGTGAAGGTCTTATCAAATGTGAGTCCCCCCTGATCAGTTGTACGAATAACGACTGAACGGGTGCTGCCTGCTTCATAATTCAGGCCAACGGCGGTCCGAAGCGATGTCCCGACAATCTGGAAGCTGGAGTTATCAGCAGCACCACTCACAAGAGAATAACTGAAGGTGTTGAGTTCATCCTGATCCGTCGAAGACAATGTGCCAATCGTGGCGCCTGAAGAGTTTTCGGAAACACTGCTGCCAGAAAGACCGATGTTTATTGGAGCATGGTTAGGCGTGGTGTCAAAGATGTGGAGTTCACCAACGACGTGTGCATCTACGCCAGCTCCAGTTCTTGCTCCAACCCCGAATCGCCATGTGGACGATGGAGCCCAAGTGCCTCCAAGCTGAATTACCTTCTCCGACAACGCCGTATGCGAATAACGCAGTTCCCCCGATTCGGTCACGCTGAAATTTAGCGAGCGAGTTCCATCCGGCGCCAGGAGCGCTCTGGACGTACCGGTAAACAGGTCTTCGCGTTTGAGAACACCATTGTAGTAGGCTCGAATCGCTCCGTTCGCGGATCCGTTCACATTTGTGTCGACTGAGATCCAGACCCCGCTGCTGACGCCTGCCTCGCCAAACGAAGCGTTTGAAAGAGACCCATAGCCAAAACTGTATCCGTCCCCCCCACTTGCATCACCACCAGCATAGATTCGCATCGCGGCATTAAACGCCAGTGCTCGGGCATTGTGGCTGTTGATGATGATCGATCCCTGCTGACCTCCGGTTGTTCCCCCTTGCGCAGCGGCGTCTCCTCCGCTTCCGAGTTCTCGCGTTAGTACGAGGTCTGTATTGGTAGAACGGTAATACGTGCTGCCGTAGATTTGTGCATTTGACGGAACCCCGGATGGGAATGTCGTATCGATAATCGTCGCAGCCAGCAGACATCGCGATTCCAGTTGCTCCGGCGTTCGACTTTGCAATCCCTTTCGACGTCGGATCGTCGATCCTGGCTGGATAAATGCGTTCTGAAACAGCCGCTGGAGTTTGCGTTTGAGCATTGAATTTAGCGTCCTGATGGATTGCAGTTGAGAATCTTGAGGCTTGCGAGCTGGATGGCGGTTGTCTGGAAGGTTGTGGCTCACTTCGTCCGTCCACACCGACCAGTGACCGGCTCATGCCTTGTCCTCCATGAGCCAAGACGACAGGCGAGTCTCGAAGCGAATGTAGGAATTACAAAATGGCGGAGATTTATTTTGATATGGGAAAGAGAGGTCGTGGTGCTGGAGTTTTGCGATGATTGATGAGTCCAGAGCCTGTCTATGAATGTTGATTAATTTGGACCTGCTTGACTTTGGGAGGGCCAGATCTCAACACTGTGCCCTCTTGATGCAAATGAAAGGTTCTTTTCGCCAAATCTTAAATCCCCTCGTTCGGTTCGGGTGTCAGATGTCGTCTATTGGTGATGAACCCGGTGAAATGCTGACGACGACTGCGGCTGCATCGCAGGAGTCGGTGGTGGATTGTCGAGTTTTGACGCTTGATGTGGCTGCGATGGCTTTGAAGTACAGGCCGTTTCTCAAGGCGATTGCGGCGGCGGAGTTTCCGGATCATCTGAAAAGTCGCGAGGATGATTCAGATCTCGTGCAGGAGACATTGTTCAAGGCGACTCGGCAGGCTGATCAGTTTCGCGGATCGACAGAAGCTGAACTGGAATCGTGGCTGCGTGAGACTCTGCTGAACCAGATCAGAGATTGTGTGAGGTTCAATGGTCGCCAACAACGTGATATCGGGATTGAGATCGGGGTTCCGGCGGCAGGTCTTATCGCAAATGATCCATCTGCCAGTGAGCAAGTTCGAAAGGTTGAGGCAAGGGAACTGATTCAGCGAGCCTTATCGGAATTGCCGGATGATTATCGTACGGTCCTGTTGTTGCGTCAGCAGAATGATTTGTCATTTGTGGAGATCTCAGAACAGATGCAGCGGTCTCCGGATGCCGTGCGAATGCTGTGGGGGCGGGCGATTCTGGTGCTTGGTGAAAAGTTGAAGTCGTTGAGGTGAATTCATTTGGCGAGCGGGGTACGTGAGTGCCCTGATTCTTTAATAGTGACCGGTTCATATCAGAGGATTTACATCGCCCGCTCGCCGATCGAATGTGTCAATTGTAACCGCACGGCCGAAATACAATCGAACTGCAGCATGATACGATGTGACTCGGAGGGCTGACGCCCTGCCGCTCGCCAAGTGTTGGGGATACTGTTTTGGATAATGCGAACATCAATGAAGAGCTGCTGAGTTCGCTGCTGCAGTTTGACGAGTCACTGCGGAGCGGTCGGCTGGCGGATACGCAAGTGGTCTCCACGGATGCAGATCTGTTGGAGAATTTCGAGATTGGCCAGGCAGCACTGCTGGAACTTGAGGCTGCGATTCCTCGACGCATGTCCGTGATGCCGTCATGGGCACCGCAAAAGATAGGGCGCTTCGAAATTCAGTCAGTGCTTGGAACGGGTGGGTTCGCCGTTGTCTATCTGGCGTTCGATCCCACATTGAATCGCCAGATTGCATTGAAGATCCCGAGACCGCATGCGTTAATGCAGCCTGAATTGCGGCGACGATTCGTCACGGAAGCACAGGCGGCTGCCAAACTGGATCATCCAAATATAGTTCCAGTTTATGAAGCCGGAGAAGACCGTGACCTGCCGTACATCGCCTGTACCTTTTGCGAAGGGCCGACACTGGCTGCGTGGCAATCAGCCAGAACGTCGCCGTTGAGACCTCGCCTGGCAGCAGAGATCGTGCGAGATCTGGCACACGCGGTTCAGTACAGTCATGAACGCGGAATACTGCATCGAGACATCAAGCCGGGGAATGTGTTGCTGTTTCCCGTCTCGTCAACGGACAACGATCAGTTTCCATTTGTTCCGCGTCTGGGCGACTTCGGGCTGGCCAAACTTCTGGAATCGGGAGATCTTGATACCGTCACGAGTCAGCTCATCGGTACACCTCGATATATGGCCCCGGAGCTGATCAAAGGCACGGGAATCGTCGGTGATGTGACGCCCGATATCTATGCGCTCGGGGCAATGCTCTATTGTCTTGTGCTCGGGCAAGCTCCGTTTGTCTCAGCAACAGCCGCTGAGACTCTGCGAAAGATTGTCGATAGTGATCCTGTGCCGCCGGAAATTGCAGATGCTTCAGTCGGACGGGACATCAGTCTGATCTGTATGAAGTGTCTGCAGAAGTCGCCGGCGCAAAGATATCAATCGGCTAAGGAACTCGCGGATGATCTTGATCGCTATCTGTCTCGCAAACCAGTCCTGGCAAGGCAGACTTCGTTTTTGATCCGAATGGAAAAATGGTGTCGGCGCAGGCCGGCGGTTGCGACTCTGCTTGCAGTCAGCGCCGGATTGATTGCGACCATGATTGTTCTTGCCGTGCAATACACAACGTCGCTGCAGCATTTGCAGGGACAACTGGAGGGGGCCAACAAACAGTTGACGCAAAAAGTCACTGATCTGAACATTTCAGTTGAGTCCGCCAATCGCCACGAGAGCGAGTCCGATGCCAACCGCAGACTTGCCGACGAACAGGTGTTTGCAGCGGATCTCAAGTTGGCCGATTCCCTGCGTCAACATGGTGATATTCACGGTGCGAACAGAATTCTTGATCAGTATTCAACAGAGCAGAACGCTTCGGGTCGCATCGACGGGAACAGAAGTTTCACATGGAGATACTTGAAGAATCGAACAACAAATCCACGAATCGCAATGGCCGACACTGGCCAGACAGTCTGGGATCTTCAGATTTCCCCGCATGGCGATCGGATTGCTCAATGTGGCGATAAGGGTATCGTGCGGATTCTGTATGTTCAGGACGAGTACCGAATCATCAGGGAGCAACAGATTTCGGCAACGGAATTCAATTGTATTAGCTGGTGCGACAAATCTCCGATCCTTGCCGTTGGAGGCGACGATGGCCTCATCAGGATTTGCAACTCCGACAATCTCCAGGTGCTGCGGACGCTGAATGCCTTTCCGGGCAAGCATGTTTATGGACTGACGTTCCTGCCGGGAACCAGTCATCTTTACGTTGGTGGAGTTTCGCCTGAAATGCAGGTTTGGGACGCGATCTCCGGTGAACGATTACAGACAATTGCGACCCCTCATGATCGCGGAATTGAACACCTGGTGGTCTCGCGCGACGGAAAGCGAATCGCGACCGCAGGCGATGAAGGCAATCTGTGCGTCTGGAAGGTTGAAGACAACACAATTCTTTGGCAGCGGACGATCACTCGTGACGAATTGACGGGCCCTGTCTCGATCGTACGATTTACTCCAGATCGGAAGTATGTGGTCGCTTGTGCATTGAAAGAATCGATCATTCTTTGCGACGCCGTGACCGGGATGGAAATCCGCCGCCGGCAAGGCTTGGACAGAATTCATGGAATGGCCGTCGATAACAAACGGATCATTTGTGGTGACGCCCTGGGACTGATGACCGAACTCAATATTCAG
>JANOZG010000375.1:0-3682 GCA_031429275.1 Planctomycetota bacterium | reverse complement strand
GCGCCGGGGACACGGGCTCAAAGCTGTCCGACGGTCAGTTGCGAGAGATCGCGATTGCTGCATTCAGGTTCGTCAGATGCAGAAAAAGCCACGCTATGGATTTCGACACAGCCACTGCACGATTGATTTTAGCGCTCTGGTGCAGCCAAGTCGAATACGACTTTGCGTTTCTCCAGATTACAGCAACTTCCTTCCCAGCGGTGGGACGTGGCAACCGACCTCTCTTCGTCAGCGTTGGCACCATCACTCGTCGTATTCCGTTATGTTTTCCGCGTCTTTCTGGCGGCTGGACCATGTCAGGAAGTCATCTTCGTGGAACTTTGCAGCCACGGTGAATTGAGATTCGAAAGTGGGCGGAACTGTGCACGTGGTTGATCGCAGCTCCGCCCAGTCTGCCTGATCCGCATCAGTTTGATGAATATCTGTCGTGTCGAGTGCTGGCATTGTTTCGCCTTTCACAAAATGTGTGGTGAGTTGCGGCTTCCTGCCGGACCTGGAACAGAACGTGTTCTGCATGCGAGCTGCGAAGGATTCGTGAAGATTGCGTGAGTTTTCCGTGACCGTGCGGAAGTTTTTCCATGGCCTCCAAGTGCGTCGGACCGTTTTCAAGTGCCAGCGAATTCATCAACGTCGCACGGTTTCTGCTGTCATGTTTTGCACCAGCCTGGACTTCGAATAGAATGTATCGCAGAGATTGATTCCACAATTTCATCTTTTTGCACGGCACTAAACCTAAACGTCGGTATACATTGCGTGGCATAAATGGAGTTGTGGCCGGATTCGTAAGAATTCGGTTAGATTCCGGCACGTCTGCTGTTCCCGCCCACAGAACAAGTCCACCACATGAAAAAAGACGAATATCGTCGATGGTTCTCAGACCAGCTGGTGCTGCAAAATCGTCTCCTGATGGGCGCGATCACTGCTATGGCGGGACTTGGGCTGGTTGCGACGCTGCTCGAAATGGTTCTCTTCGCGAGCATTATTCGAGTAGGGTTCGTGGGATCATGGATCGTGGCGTTTTTGCTGACGGCAGGCATTCTCGGTCTGGTCCTGTTTCTGACTTACCTGCGTCTGTCAAAGCAACTGGCCGACCGAGAGCACGAAGTGGAACTGGATGACCGCATCTTGATCATCCATACGGCACCCACAATGACGGCTGTCTGGACTTACGCACTCGGAAGTCTGGAATCGGATCAGTCCTGGGTTGAACGACTACTCGGAATGCTGGCAATGCCTCAGCGACTGTTTTGTGCGGCCTACTTCGCATGGCAGCGAACGACGCAACTCGCGACAATCGATGTCAACACTTGCGCCGCCGTTATTCGGCTGCTGGATCGAAAGGCCGAACGCATCGAAGTCGGACAGCTCGTTGAAGAGCTGCAGCTTTCCAATCTGGAAGCGACTCTGAGAAACCTGTCGCTGATCGACGGTGTCATGTTCCTCGCACAAAGAACTCTGGGTCTGAGTCTGACCAATCGTCTTGTTGATGATATGGCCGAATGGACAAGAAAACATAAAGCGGCTGAGTAAACCGTCGCAGGTCAAATGTGGCCCGCGTGCTGCCTGTTGGAAAAGAAAGAATTCGAAACCATGGATATCGCCGAAGTTCGCAAAGTCGCCTCACTGGCTCGCCTGTCATTGAACGAACAGGAACTTGTCGCCTGTGGCGAACAATTAACCGTCATCCTTGATTACGTCAGCCTGCTGAACGAAGTCGATACCACCGACGTCGCGCCGATGCCGCATCCGATTCCTGCGGAAAATATCTTCCGCGAGGACGTGCAGAAGGATTCACTTCCCCGCGAAGCCGCGTTAGCCAACTCTCCGAAAACCGACGGCCTGTTTTTCCTTGTGCCGAAAATTCTGGAAGAAAAAGGCGCATAGCGGATAAATGATTTACGACAGATATTGACGCCTTCTATTCAGCCAACATTTTTAAATTCGCCTCAGCAAACGCTTTGCCCATCAGTGCAAAAGTCTTTGCGCAACCAAGGTAATGGTAGCCGGCGTTGGACGCGCCACGTTTCCAGAGTGCGACTTCCGCGGGCGAAATGAGCTCTGATTCGTAATTCTTCAGGTATTCGTTCTTCTGCTCCTGAGTCATTTTCCCATCGGCATTCGGGTGATCTTTGTGCTTTGAGTCGAGGAAGTAACTCATCTGGTGGATCTTTCCGCGTTTGTTGGAGGCGACGACTGGCCGGACGAACCAGAATTGAAGAGGATCACATTTGCAGCTTCACTGCGAGCCTCGACAATGTCGTAGTCTCCGTCTGAGTCAATGTCTCCTGTTGCAATCCCATAGACTGCTCCTTTCGCGTCTCCAATCGACAATTCTTCGAAGGAGATGCCAGTGCCGTCGTTCAGGAAAATTCGACTCCCGCCCTTGGCATATCCGACGATCATATCGACTCTCTGATCCCGGTTCATGTCCTCGACTGCAATTGCGTAAGGAACGAGCGTGGGATCGCCGACAGAAACGCGATTCGGGAATCCTCCCTTTCCATCGTTCAAACAAACCATCAATCCCAGTCGATCATCTCCCAGGATCAAATCCATCGCCCCGTCTTTGTTGACGTCACCCGCTGCACAGGCTCGCGTTGACGAGACAGCAGGGCCGAAAGTGGTTGTGTTTTGAAAACTCAGTGTATTGTCGTTGAACAGAACTCGACTGATTCCACCATCTCGGTGAGGAACTGCGAGGTCTGATTGTCCATCGCCGTTGAAGTCGGCCGCAACGATCGTGCTGGCGGATTCTGAGGGAATCACCCTCCAGTGATCTTTGTCGAAATTCCCTTGACCATCGTTGATGATTACGTAACCGCTGCTCTTTCGATTTGCGGCCACAAGATCAGGCAACTTGTCTCCATTCATGTCGACGAGGACTGAGTTACGCGTATTCCATGACGCTTCTCCCCATGAAGCGGAGAGCACAAAATTCGCTTTGCCATCGTTTCGAAAGACCTTCTTTTCGTCCGGCCGGTCGTTGCTGACGACAATATCCAGGTCTCCGTCTCCATCAATGTCGCCAAGTGCGACCGTGTATGTGCGATCCGCAAATTCTCCCAACGCCGAGCCAATCTGAAAGGTTCCACGACCGTCATTCAGAAGCACTCGATTGTGAAGCGGCCAGTGTCTGCCCTTAGCCAGAACGATGTCCAGATCACCGTCGCCGTCCAGGTCGCCGAGACTCGCATTGGCTGATGTATCAACGGATTGTTCAAGGTCGACTTGCGTGAATACAATGTGTTCGATGGGCGGATCGGCGGTCAACACGACAGAAACCTGCTGGCCCCTTTGCTTCTCTGCAGCTGTGTCTTCCGCGAACGCGAACACGGAGATGATCGAAATGAAGGGCAGGGAGAACATCTGCATGATCAAGCCGGGAACATTCCTGTGTCGCGGAACTTCTCGATGCGGTTCATTCATTCTTCTGCTTCTTTCGCTGCCTGCGTGCCGCACCCGATTTCGGGCCGTCAACACCGCCAGGAGCAACATTGGACTGATCCCATGCATCCCACTTGGCCTGGAGTTCTTTGACTTTGTCGGGCATCTCGTCGGAAAGGTCGTTGTCTTCATGGATATCGTTTGCGAGGTTGTAGAGTTTGGCCGGTGTAACTCGGCCGGCGACGCCGTCAGCGGTCGGGTCATATCGCACGAGTTTCCAGTCACCGCTGCGGATGGC
>JANOZG010000374.1:0-6930 GCA_031429275.1 Planctomycetota bacterium | reverse complement strand
GACCCCGCCTGCACATACTCCTGACGGTCCTCCGACCAGAACGGATGATTCGACGTCGTGCCGATGGTCTCGGCTTCGCCCGACGTTTTCGCTTTGAGGTTTTCGGTTTTCGGAAAATCGCAGGACGGAGATTTGAAATCTGATATCTCAAATTCGCGGGCTCCGATTTCTTTGTTTGGCTGTCCGCTTTCTGCGGGAAAAGGTTTTTGAACTTTACTCAGAGGGCTGACGCCCAGCCGCTCGCCGGAATACAAAAAAGGTGCCAAGTACCTGTGTCCCCGGTACCTGTGTCCCCGTGGCGTCTAAGTTGGTCCTTTCTGCCGGAAAGGACTTCGCAGCTTACTGCGACATGCGACCAGACGCAGGTCGAAGGAACATCCGCCTGTCGCCGTTAAGCGAAGGACCGCTCTTGGGTTTGAGCTTCGCTCAAGAGTCCTCCTCGGCAAGGAGGACCTACAGAATTCGCCGACTCCACCAGGATTGTCGTTTAAGCCCGGAGTCATGGAATTCTGCACTGGCGTGAGATAACCTGCACACAACTGGAATTTACCTACACGGTTGGCGAACACGGGATTCACGTACATTTCTCGCCCAATTGTTTGCCTGACATCGGGCTATGCGGAGAACAATATGCTGACCAAACACTACGCAGTCAAAAATCTCCGATGGATGTTGACCATCACACTATTGGTTGCCCACCAATGCGTCTACGGCTCTGAACCACCTCTACCGCATGTTTTCGCAGCAAACTGGCATCAGTGGCGAGGACCAAATGCCAATGGTTCGGCTGCCGAATCTGCCAAACCACCGGTGGCCTGGGATGCGAAGAAGAATATTCAATGGACTGCTGATTTACCCGGTGAAGGTTCCGCCACACCGGTCGTCTGGGGAAATCAGGTATTCGTCTTGTCTGCACAGAAAACAGATCGCAAGGCTGAAACACCAACCGTTCCGCATGAGACGGCAAAGACAATTCCGCCGAACGTCTACTATCAATTCAACGTCACTAGTATCGATCGCCAAACAGGACAAGTGCAGTGGCAGAAGACAGCAACGGAACAAGTGCCGCACGAAGGTCATCATGATTCGCACACATACGCAGCTGGTTCGCCAACAACAGATGGCGAGCGGCTGTACGCGTCATTCGGTTCGCGGGGAATCTATTGCTATACACTCACAGGCGACCTCCTCTGGCAAAAAGATCCGGGTGATATGCGAACTCGATTCGCATGGGGAGAGGCCGTGACTCCTGCGCTGGCGGGAGATGTTTTGATTATCAACTGGGACCAGGAAGAAGATTCGTTCGTTGTTGCCTTGAATAAGGTCACCGGTGAAGAAATCTGGCGCAAGTCACGACCCGACGAAAAGACGTCGTGGAACACACCGCTGATTACAGAAACTGATGGTCGAACTTTGGCGATTCTCAACGGATCGGGCAAAGCTCGAGCGTACGATGTGGCGAATGGCGATATCATTTGGGAATGCGGCGGTCAGACAACCAACGCCATTCCGTCAGCCGTCAGGTTCGAAGATTGCGTGATCTGTATGAGTGGTTATCGGGGTGCTGCGTCGTTTTCAATACCGGTCAATTCCAAAGGTGACGTGACAGGTTCTGCCATAATTCGATGGAGCCATCCATCAGGCACGCCCTATGTTCCTTCACCAACGCTTTCTGGCAAGCGTTTGTTGTTCACAACAGGCAACGTGGACATACTGACTTGTCTGGATGCCGCCACCGGAAAATCGTTGCTGGATCGCAGACGCATTCCGGGCGTCGGCGGCTTTTATGCTTCGCCACTGGCGGCGAACGGATACCTGTATTTCGTCGGCCGCGAGGGCACAACGGCAGTGCTGAAGGACAATGAGGCTCTTGATGTGGTCGGAACGAATCAGCTCGACGGCATCTTTGATGCGTCGCCGGTCGCCGTAGGCAACCAACTGTTCCTGCGAAGCTGGAATAAGCTGTATTGTATTTCAGAGTAAGCACCTATGAACTCACTTCCATTCATCAAAATGAACGGCTGCGGCAACGATTACGTCTTCATTGACGGCATGGACTGGACCACTTCTCAGACGCAGGCGTTCAACTTCGCTGCTGTCGCGCGACGCGTCAGTGATCGCCATCGATCTATTGGAGGCGATGGCCTTGTCGCGATGCTGTCATCAGAGCAAAACGACGCCGATGCACGCATGAGGATGTTCAATGCCGACGGCTCCGAAGGGAATCTTTGTGGCAATGCATTGCGGTGTATGGCGATGTGGCTGCATCAGTCCGGGCACTGCGGGACGCGTTGCAGAATTGCGATGCATGATCGAGTGATCGGAGCAGAAGTTATCCATTCGGACTCGATGCGCAAATGTGCGGTTGTGCGAGTTGACATTGGCCAACCTGTAGTACTTGTACCTGCGGCTAGTGGTCTGCAGACATATGTTCGTCACACAATCCTGAACGACATTCAGTTGCACGACCAGCCCTTGCGAATCGTCGAAGTTTCGATGGGCAATCCTCATGCGATCATTCTCGTCGATGATTTGTCAAAACTGGCGTTCGAAACCATTGGTCCACAAGTCGAACGGCATCCTGCATTCCCAAATCGGACGAACGTTGAATTTGTCCAGATGACGGGCGTCAATCGAGCCCGCGTGCGAGTCTGGGAGCGAGGTTCCGGAGAAACTCAAGCCTGCGGTTCGGGAGCGTGCGCCACCGGCGTTATGGGCTGGGCGACGAGTCTTTTTTCGTTGTCTCAACCGGTCGAGATCCAGATGCCAGGTGGCGACCTGATCGTCCATATGTCAGCCGAAGACTGCGTGTCACTCGAAGGTGCTGCTGAGGAATCGGCGAGTGGCCATTTAATCCTGAATCAGGCATCGTGACACCATCAGGTCCTTTGTGAGACGTTTTGCGATGAATAGCCGCCAGTCTAACTGTGTAAAAACACTTCCAACTCCTCGCTGATTTGATTGAGTTGCAGTTCGAGCATTCGGAGTCGTGCAAAGATTAACTCTGTAGATTCATGAGCGGCGGCGAGTTCGATGGATTCTGTGAACTTCGCGGTCTTGATCGCTCCTACCGCCAGCATCGCTCCTTTGAGTGAATGTGCCAGTGAGCGAAGTGTTTTCACGTCGTTGGTTTCCGTCGCGGTTCTAAGATCGTGCAACGAACGCAGCGATTCCGACCGAAATACTTCGATCAGACTTTTGAACAGCTTTCGATCTCCCTCCACACTGTCCATCGCAGAATTCCAGTCGATCATCGCGTCACTCTGTGCAGTTTCTGCTGGAGGCTCAATCGCTGTTGTGGAGACCGAACTCTGCGGCGACTGGAGTGAATCGAGAATCTGAAGAAGTTGTTTGGCTCGAATCGGCTTGGACATGTATTCATCCATCCCGCCCTCAATGCATCGCTCGCGGTCGCCCTGCATTGCGTGAGCCGTCATTGCCACAATCGGTGTTCGTCTGCCGTTACTTCGCTCGAGCTTTCGAATTTCTGCCGTGGCACCAAAACCATCCATCACCGGCATCTGCACATCCATCAGAATGACATCAAAATGTTCGTCCTGATAGGCATCAATCGCTTCGCAACCGTTGTTCGCGATGGTCAATTGATGACCATGGCGCGAAAGAATACCGATCGCCAGCGTTTGATTCATCAGGTTGTCCTCAGCCAGCAGGATCTTCAAAGGGCGGCGCGTGGTTTCTGTGTCACTCATGGTATCTGGCACCTCAAATATTGAGCCAACTCGGGCTTCAGAGTCACTGTCATCAATGAACCGGATAATCAGCTCAAACAACTCAGACTGCTTCGCGGGTTTCATCAAACTGGCTGAAATCATCAGTTCACGGCATTTTTCTGAATCGCCCATCCGGCCACCGGAGGTCAACATGATGAGTGGCGTGTGCTGAATCTCCGCACAGTCCCTAATCTGTTGCGCCAGCATGAATCCGTCAGCATCAGGCATATTGACATCGCTGATGATCAATCGAAACGGATTGTCCTCTGTCACGGCCAGTTTCAGAAGTTCCATGGCATCAGCAGCAGAGGCGGCTTCGACAGGTTTCGTACCCCAGCTCTTCAGAACATCGATGAGAATGCGTCGATTTGTTTCGTTGTCATCAACAATCAAAATCGGTGCGTCAAGAATGATTTTGGGAATGGTGGGAGTAGATAATTCCGTCTCTGCTGAGACTTTGAAAGTTGCCGAGAAACTGAATGTGCTGCCTTGATTGATTTCACTGCTGCAATGAACTTCACCGCCCATCAGGTTGACGAGTCGTCGCGCAATTGCCAGCCCTAACCCGGTACCGCCAAATTTTCGCGTCGTCGAAGTGTCGGCCTGATGAAACGACTCAAAGATTTCTTCCAGCTTGCCTGCCGCAATCCCAATCCCGGTATCCCGGACAGCAAAGTCAACAGTCACCTCATCGCCAGCAGAGACACCGGTCGCAACGGACAAAACGACTTCGCCCCTCGATGTGAATTTGATAGCATTGCCGACAAGGTTGACGATAATTTGACGGAGTCGCAGTGCATCGCCAATCAATGTCACCGGAACATCGTGTGACACGGAAAAAGCGATTTCCAGATTCTTGCTGTGGGCTCGCGGGCTAAGCGACTTCATTGTATCGCCAAGCACTTCACGGATATCGAACGGAACAGCATCCAGTTCCATCTTGCCCGCTTCAATCTTGGAAAAGTCCAGAATGTCGTTGATCAGCTCCAGCAGTGTTTCGCCGGACAACTGCACGATCTTGAGGTATTCCAACTGCGTCGTTGTCAGTTCCGTATCGAGCAGCAGTTCCGTCATACCCAGAATGCCGTTCATAGGAGTGCGGATCTCGTGACTGACGTTCGCCAGAAAATCACTCTTCGCCCGATTGGCTGCGTTGGCCGCCTCCCAGGCTTTATGTAACGCTTCTTCCGCACGACGACGTTCAATCACACGCCCAATCTGTTCACCCACGCTGCGTAAAACGGTGAGCAAACCGTCATCACGCTCGAGGCGTTCGAAAGAGAAGAACTCCAGCACGGCCACTAGTTCGTCGCTGATCACGACAGGAAAACCGCAGGCACTTCGAACTCCCAATCTCTGCAGTGCATCCAGCCGATGGCCCTGAATTCCGGAGTCGATGTCAGTGATCCACTGAGGCAATTTGGAGCTGAGAACCAGCGAAGGAATATCGACATTGTCACGAACCCAATGTGACTTCGTGACGATTTGAAGCTCCTTCACGGAGTGTCTGACATTGTCGTTCCAGATACCTGTGGGAATCAGTTCAGGACTGGAGTCAGCATTGTGTGGCAAGTAGGCGTGGCCGATGGACCACGGCGTCAGTCTGCAGACGATCTCGATGCAGCCTTTCAAAATATCTTCCAGCGAAATTGTTTCACGCGCCAGTGTAGTGGCCTGGTGCATCAGGCCAGCCTCCATGGCCTGTCGTCGAGCCTTTCGTTCGGCGAGTTTCTGGCGGGTGATATTTCGCCCGATTCCTACGAGTCCCGCGGGCTTGCCATCGGAATTGCGCAGGGGAATTTTACTCGTAAGCATCCACAATGGATTTCCGTCCGTATCGACATTGGATTCTTCACGGTCGACCAGTGGAACCCCGGAATCCATCACCTGACGGTCATCCTGAACAAATTGATCGGCGACTGACTTTGGAATGAAGTCTTCGTCTTTCCTGCCAATCATGTGCTGAAGGGATTCTGCACCGTAAAGTTTTACGAGCGCGGGATTCGCCATCAGAAACCGTCCCGCCGTATCCTTGATAAAGATCACGTCAGGCAAGTGATTCATCAGGGTTTGCAGTCGATCACGTTCCTGATTTAGAGCTTCTTCAGCTTGCAGGTACGAAGTGATGTCGCGTGAAATCCCGAATGTTCCGATGATACGACCGTGACTGTTATGCAGCGGCATTTTTGTCGTGGACGACAGTGTTGCCGGCTTGCCTGGCTGAATCTGCTGTTCAAGGCGACCGATGATTCCTTCACCGGTTTCCATGACTTCCTGTTCGTCGATGCGAGCAAGTTTTGCATGTTCTGGACTAAAGAAATCGGCATCAGATAAACCTACAGCATCGGCGGGATCCTGCAATCCAAAACGTTGCGACAAACTGCGACTGATCCGGATGAATCTGCTTTCACGATCTTTGAAGTAAATCGAGTCGGGAATCGAATCAAGCAGCGTGTGCAGCAGCGAACGTTCCTGATCGTGAGTTTTTTCCTGAGTCCGGCGTTCTGTCACATCCCAGAACAGAAGCTGAACACCGACGATTCCTCCAGCCTCATCCCGGATGGGGCCCTTGATGCGTTCCAGCCAGCGTTCATGACCGTCCGTCATTTTGAACAGCCGTGTCTCACGAACCTCCGCGCCCTGTTCCAGTACTTCTTTGTCCGCGATTCGGAACTGCTCAATATCGGATTCCTGAAACAACCCGGAGACGTTTCGATCCAGAACCTGTTGCAGTGTCAGATTGTGAAACTGCAGATAAGCACGATTGGCAAATACGGGCTGGCCGTGAACATCTTTGTGTAGCAGACAAATCGGTAGTTTTTCTGCAAGGCTCAGGAATGCGGGCTGCTTTTGGTAGACCGACGCAGAAGAAGCGTCTGACTTCTCTGAACGGCTTTTGTCCCGATCGTCCATCCCAGGTTCCCTGCACTGAAGCATCGGCCAAAGGCGAGCGGAGGGGCCTAAATCCCCAGATGACCACAGTGTCAACCCTGCCCATCAGCAGATTTACATTCCCCCGCTCACCGAGGAATGTTGTTGAAGCGTGAGACATAATTGTTGATGAATGAGGAAACAAAAACAACTACCAACCCAGCACATGAGCAAAGATCAGCGGTGCGACGATGGTTGCATCTGATTCGACAATAAACTTCGGCGTTTCCATTCCGAGCTTGCCCCACGTGATTTTTTCATTTGGAAC
>JANOZG010000373.1:0-3061 GCA_031429275.1 Planctomycetota bacterium | reverse complement strand
CCCCATACTGTTGCGCATGTAGCGATCCAGCAGCTCGACAAACGACGACTCGCTTTGCGCAAGGAGAAGCGCCGTTCCGGCAGTAGTCTCCAATTGCCGGAACAGCGCTCCGCCTGGTCCGGGCTACATTAGGATCATGCTCCAAAACCACGGTGATTGACTCGCCGAGCTGCACCTCACCTCTTTCCTCAAAACTCCCGCCTCCATGAACACATCCATTCCAGCCTCCCGTCGATCATTTCTTGAACACAACGCCATGGGCCTCGGTTCCGTCGCGCTGGCATGGCTGATGCAGCAGGAAGCCGCTCGATCCGTACCGCCGGTGATCAAACAGAAACCGGTGACCGATCTAAAACCTCGCACGCCGCCAATGCCGGCTCAGGCGCGGGCGATGATTTCACTGTTTCAGCACGGTGGTCCGTCGCACATGGACCTCACCGATCCCAAGCCGGAACTCACGAAATTCGATGGCACGGACTATCCCGGCGAAGTGCAGTTCAGCTTCGTCAATCAGGCCAGCAAGAAACTTCTCGGCAGTCCCTTCAAGTTTCGAAAGCACGGTCAGTGCGGAACGGAAATCTCTGAACTGTTGCCCCACACGGCCGGCATTGTCGATGACATCTGCCTGATTCGCAGCATGCACACAGGCGCCAACGGCCATGAAGTTTCGATTCGATATTTTCATGGCGGCATTCCGGGAGTTCTCGGTCGTCCACATCTCGCATCCTGGCTGTTATACGCGCTGGGATCTGAAACTCAGGATTTGCCGGCCTACATGGTTATGACCGATCCGGACGGGCAACCTGTTGACAGCGTTAACAACTGGTCAAACGGATTTATGCCGCCGCTGTTTCAGGGAACAGTGCTGCGTCCGAAGGAGCCTCGTATTCTGAACCTCGCCGCACCGACGCATCTGCAGGGGACTTTGCAGCAGCAGAATCTGGCGTTCCTGAAGAAACTCAACGCGCGGCATCTCGAACAACGCGGCGGCGACGCTGATCTTGAAGCCCGCATTGCCAGTTATGAACTTGCCGCCCGAATGCAGACCGCCGCGACAGAGGCTCTTGATATCAGCAAGGAAACTCAGGCCACACAGAATCTGTATGGTCTCAACAACGACGCCACGCGGGAATACGGCACACGCTGTCTGATTGCTCGACGACTTGTCGAACGCGGAGTTCGGTTCATTCAATTGTTTCTTGGCGGTCAACCATGGGATAACCACGGCAGCATTCGCACATCGCTTCCTGCGGTTTGTAAACGTGTCGATCAGCCTGCGGCGGCATTGGTCACGGACCTGAAACAGCGAGGTATGCTGGATTCCACGATCGTCCATTGGGGCGGTGAAATCGGACGACTTCCTGTCACTCAGGTCATGGGTGATCCGGCCGCCGCAGGTCGCGACCACAACGGCCAGGGCTTCAGCATCTGGATGGCAGGCGGCGGCATCAAAAGCGGCATGGCCTACGGCGCGACGGATGAATTCGGCCATCGTGCGGTCGAGAATGTTGTAACTCCAAACGACTATCAGGCGACACTAATGTCACTGTTTGGTCTCGATCATTCGCAGGTGATCTACCACCACAACGGCCAGCCACAGGTCATCACCGCTAACCGGCCAGCAAGAGTTGTGAGGGATATCCTGAAGTCTGCACCGTTGACTTAGACGTCGTACACAACCGGCTGGAGTCAGCCCCGAGTTGCTGAGGCCGACTGCATCATCATCACCGTGGCAAGCCGCAGCACGTCATTGTCTTCACGTGCGGATTTTTCAAGGATGTCGAGACGTCCGGCATTGACGCAATATGCCGTGAACGAAAAACCTGCAGGATCTTCCATCTGCTTCAGGAATGGAGCGGCGGCTTCGATGGCCATGTTTGTTCGATCCACACGCTGACCAAGATCTGCAACCACGAATGCGATCATACGCTGGTCAGGTGCGTCCGGTTCTTTCTTCAAGCGATCAATGAAATAGTTCATGGCATCATCGACATCAACTCCCGCCAGCGCGTTCAGGAAATGATTGTTGGCGGCGTAATAGTCATCGAAAGGGACGTCGCTCGGATAGCGCAACTGCTCGGCTAGTTGAGCCCCGTATTCGCTGAGTTCAATGGCCATCTGAAGTTCCGGACTGGTTCGTTCCAGATGTCGCGCGAAGCTCACCGTCGAATGCAAATGCGACACGTCGATGTGATATCCGCCGTCGGCGAACAGATAGTCGCGTCCCATAATCAGCTCACGCAGTGACGCGTTTGGCTTCAGTGTGGGCAGTCGACGTTCCACGTCTCGCCTCACATTGGCCTGCAAATCAGTATAGATGTTTCGTACCATGACAGCAGCAGCCTCGCGACGTTCATCCTGAGTCATCTGCGGCAGCACCTGACTCATTGCCGTCACGGTATTGCAGGTGCCATGGGTCTTCAGCAGCAACTTCAGTCCTTCGACGACATGAGCGCCTTCGTAGAGGGCCAGGTTGAGCAATTCGTCGAGACCCGGACCGGGTTCCGGCGGCAATTCGTTAACTTTTCTGGCGATCGCGACTCGAACAGCATCCGTTTCACTGATCGTGCGAAAGTAGGCCCATGCATCGGCCAGTTGATCGGCGTCCAGAAATCGCTGGCCAACCTCCCGAGCGGCATTCGTGTAGGCTTCGCGAAACGCAGCCTCGTGCTCTTCCGGGATGTTGCGCAGTGATGTCGGCTGAGTGATCGGCAGCCCCAGTCGACTGCGGACTCGCATCAGCTTCGCATCAAACAGACGATGAAAATCGCCTTGATCAATCAATGTTTTTTCAGCAGCGTCGAGAATCGCGTCGGCTTCGCTGACAGCTGAGCCTGATTGTTTGTTTCGTTCAGATTCGAAAAGTTCGATTGCAGTCATAGTCTTCAGTTTGAATAAAGGTCTACTTCAACCTCAGTAGGATGGGTCTCCAGACCGGTCCTGACAAGAACAATTCTGGTCAGGACGGGACTGGAGTCCCATCCTACTGAGGTTGAAGTAGACCTTTATTCAAACTGAAGACTATGACTGCAATCGAACTTTTCGAATCTGAACGAAACAA
>JANOZG010000372.1:0-18483 GCA_031429275.1 Planctomycetota bacterium | reverse complement strand
GTTCGAGTTACGAACGCGAACGGTATCCTCAGAAGACTGAACCAGGCACAATGGCTGAGTCGCAAACAAAAGCTGGAAGCACTCCGAGGCCACTGCGGCGTGCGACAATGGGAAGACCTGACGCCAGAAGAACTCAGGCAGTCCGTTCCGTCATTGCCCCGGTAATTGTCACGGAAGCACCCCCGCCAAAGCCCGCATCGGACGCGGCGGGTGTCAGTTCTGCCTGTCGAGCAATTGCCTGGCATCCCGCAGATCCGGGAGGTCGTGGCCTTCCTGGAACCATTCGCAGAGACTGGCCAGGGCAGCACGCGATTCGGATTCGTCGCCTTGTTGCTGCCGGAGTCGGCACAGGCTGACCATCGTTCGCAGTTCGCTGGATCTGCAGTGCTGTACCTTCGCAATTTCCAGCGACTTGTGGAAACAGGCTTCGGCATCGGCAATGCTATCAGTCGAATGGGCGAGCAGGATCTCGCCGCGCAGACGGTGAATCTCCGCCAGATTGAAGACGTTTCCGTTGATTGCTGACGTTGCGATGGCTTCATCAATCTTCTGCAGGGCCTCTAATGTTTCACCAGTCAGCAGATGTCCCTGGGCAAACTGTCCGTGGAACTGGCACAGCGAGAGTTTCGCGCCGGTCATGTGGAAGACGTTCAAACCAGTCTGCAATAATTCCAGCCCCTGTGGACCCAGACGTTCCAGCAGCGCGGCGAATCCCTGATGAAAGTAAGCCTCTGCCAGCCAAAAGGGGAAGCTCTGCTCGTTGGAAAGAGGAATCACTTCCTCCGTAATCTTTCGAACGGTGTCTGCCAGGCGACAGTGATGATGCAGCCAGCTTGCATGACAAAGCGCGTAGGCAAGACTGAAGGGGTGCTTCAGGCTTCGCGCTAGTTCAACAGCCTGCTGAGACCGTTGCATCGCCTGTTCGGGGTATCCGAGGTGCCAGAGCGCCAGTGCCCAGTACGACTGCATCGTGACACCGACATTCTGGCCAGTGTGCCGCGCGTGCGCCTTTGAGATCGCTTCGTCGTAGAGCGGAAAACCTTGCTCGCAGAGTTCACGGGTTCGGGTGAATTCACCCTGATAGAACGAAGTCAGAACACCAATAAAAAGAGCCTCAATGTTCAGACCAGGATCGTCCAAAGGCTTGATCAGAGCAAGCGCTTCGTCGAACATCCGACTGCAGATCTCCAGCTCTTCTCGCACGACGCGCCACGCCCAGATGCCCCAGTGAATATGGAACTGGACGGCTGGTTCAGCGAATTTCTGACCAAAGACGCGCGCACGCTCAAAAACCGGTCCCACTTCCGGAGCGGCATAGCCCTGAGTCGTCAGTAACGCAACGCCGAATGGGATCAGGAATTGAAACTCCAGCAAGTCGCGTTCGGGTGATTCATCCAGCGTTTCGACCAAAGCCAGGCCCTGGCGAAAATGACTGATGGCTTCATTGTTGGCGGAGCGTTCCTGAGCCTGCAGTCCGGCTTTGGCCCAGTAGTTGATGGCATCAACCGTCTGCCCCGCTTCTGTATAGTGATGCGCCAACAATTCCGGGCTGCTCTCTCCCATCTGCTCGGCTTGGGAAATCAGCACGTCGGCAATACGCCCGTGCCATTGCTGGCGAGTCTTACGAAGCAGGGATTCGTAGGCCGTATCCTGAACCAGAGCGTGCTTGAACGTGAATCTGGCGCGGGGGAAGAATCCTCGCTGATGGACAAGGTCGGCAGTCACAAGGGACGTGAGTTCGGCCTGCAGAGTTTCCGGGTCGAGTGGCGTGATGGCCGCGAGCAACTGAAATGTAAACTCGCGTCCAATGACGGATGCCAGCTGGGCGACTTCCTTTGCCGCGCCGAGATTATCGAGCCGGGCCATCAGCGAATCCTGCAGCGTGCTGGGGATCGTGACGGAACTCAATGGTCGCACCAGTCGATACTCGTCTCCCGATTCCTCCAGTATCCCGGATTCCAGGATCACCTTCGTTAATTCTTCGGTAAACAAAGGCACACCGCCGGTCTTGGCAACGATGTGGGTGATCACTTCCTTCGGCAGCTTTCGACCGGCGAGATGATTCACCACTGCCGTCGTTTGCTCCGCCGTCAGGTTTCCAAGTGTTACGATAACGAGACTGGGGCGAGCAGGCCACGGAGCCGTGAACGCCGGACGATACGTCAACAGCAAAAAGATCGGAGCTGCCGGAATCTGTTCGATAAAAACGTTCAGGAACTGCAGCGTTGACGGATCGATCCAGTGCAGATCCTCGATCGTGAGCAGAATCGGCTGCGATTCCGAAGCGACAAGCAGCATTTCAATCAGGGCTTCAATCGTCTTTTGCTTGCGGCGTTCCGGCGTGCCTTCCAGGGCTGCATATCGCGGCCCCAATGGAATTCCCACCAGGTCGACCAGCAACGGGACCACCGGCTCCAGCGGAATGTTCCACTGTTTCAGCAGGCTTTCGAGCTTCGTAAGTTTTAGCTCATCAGTGTCCCCGGCCTCAAACTGCGCCAGTCGTTTCAGCAGCTGACTGAGCGGGTAAAACGCCGTGTTCTGCTGATAGGCGGAACAGCCCGCGTCAATCGACTGAAACCTGCTCTTATCCAACCCCTGTCGAAAGGTCTGCAGCAGGCGAGATTTCCCTACGCCCGGGTCGGCGCTGAGGAGCACAATCTGCCCCAATCCGCCGGCGGCCTGTTCCCAGCGGCCAGTCAGGAGACTCATTTCATGGTCGCGCCCGACAAGCGGAGCCTGATTTGATGCAGAATGCTCAGCGTGGGTAGCGTTTTCATTCTTCCCGACGACAGCCATCAGTTCAACATTACGTCCGATCGCTTTTCCGGAATGCGTTCCTAATGACCGATAGACGAAAGAATCACCGACGATCTGTGCTGTGGCCGCACTGACAACTGTCATCCCGGGCTCGGCCAGTTCAGCCAGCCCGGCAGCCACGCGCGGGACATTTCCGACAAACGAATGCTTAGCGCTGTAAGTGCTGCGACTCTGCGGCGTCTCAGAATCAACTTCTTCCGTAATCATGATGCCCGTATGAATGCCAATCCGAAAATCGACGTTCACTTCCGATTTCTTTTTGGACCGAAGCTGCAGCTTTTCAATTTCTGTCGCGATCTCCAGCCCCGCGAGCACCGCCCGGCGTGCAGAATCCTCAAAGGCTGAGGGATACCCGAAGTATGCCTGAATCAACTCACTGCTGCTCTGAGCGAGATGACCGCCGTAGCGCACAAAGACCCGCGTCGCAACTTCATGGAACCTCTGAACAACCTCACGAAAAGCTTCCGGGTCGTTCGCTTCGACATCCATCGCAGAATCATCGAATGTCAGGCACAGCGTCGTAATCTGCCGCCGCTCCGCTTCGTGCAGACCATGTTTCGTGGATTGTCGCTTTCCGCTTGGCTCTGTTTCGACTGTCGTGGACGCTGCTGGAGTAAGACTCGCAATATCCATGCGGGGACCAGCATCGCTCAGCACTTTGCGCAACGCGCTGGCCAGATCTGCTGCGGCCGTGAAGCGATCCTTGATTCGCTTGGCCATCGCCTTCAAACAGACCTGTTCGAGTTCCGGCGGGATGTCCGGAACAATCTGCCGCAGCGGCTGTGGCTCGTCTTCCCTGATCTGACGCAGTAACTCGCTGACGGTGGCTGAACGAAACGGCAGCTTGCGCCCCAGCAAATAGTACAGCATGACTCCGAGGCTGTAGATATCTGTGCGACCGTCAATTCGATGAGCGCGCCCGGCAGCCTGTTCGGGCGACATGTAACTTGGAGTTCCCGCGATGACACCGGGAAGCTCGCGTTCACATTCGCCATCGCTGATGGCAAGGCCAAAGTCGATCAGCACGGGCTGATTGTCCGCCAGCATCATCACGTTGGAAAGTTTAAGATCCCGATGAACGGTCCCGCTCGAATGGGCATGTGCCAAAGCATCTGCCAGTTGAGCAACAATCGTCACCGCCTGCGCCCAACTGTACGTCGTCGCTTCCGCCCACCGGGACAGGCTCTGTCCTTCAAGATAATCGGAGACGATGTAACATCGCCCATCTGCCTCACCAACATCGAACACAGTGACAATCCCCGGATGCCGCAACTGTGCCAGTCGCTGTGCTTCCACCAGGAATTGATCCAGGGCGATGTCCGTCAGAATTCGAGTGGGAACCTTGATAGCGACTTTCCGTTTGAGTCGTTCATCAAAGCCCAGATAGACCTTTCCAAAGCCGCCTTTACCAAGCGTACCATGAATTTTGAAACGTCCCAGCGTCGTTGGATTCCAGTCTTCGCTTTCGGCGTTGCTGGTCGACAAACCGGCCGATTCAGACGGCGAATCGGGGGTCTCGTCGACGCACTCCGCGATCTTTGTCAGTTCATCAGTCGTCGAGGCCACCTGCGACGAGTCCGGCGAGGACGTTACTTTCTCTGGATCGTTAACCATTTGCTGCCAACTGAAAAGCGGGCGGAAATTCCTGCGTCAACCGATCATACGTGAATCCGAACAACAATTGACTCCTGCCCGCGCTTTCACCTGACCTTTTCAGTAATTTCTTCCAAAGCTTTGCCAGGAAATTCTCCAGCAGGCCGACCGTGTCAAAGCTCCGTTCGGTTTCTGTTTCCGCCCCGTTGACATGGCGAGTCCAGTGAGCGGGTATGAGAATTGGCCCGTCGCAAAGCAATCCGTCGAGGCCACTGCGAGCGGTCGGTTTCAGACTGGACCACTCCCAATCCTGACTCCGCTGGACCATGTTCGCCCGCAGTGGATTTCGTTTCACGTAACGCAGCACGGTCAGAGAGTGCTCGGCGGACTGAACCGGAAACGCCTTGAAACGCCCCTGCCAGACATGCCCGCTGCGTTTGGAGTGCCGGTGATAACGCCGAAGATGTGACGTCATGAGCCATAGCATCCACCGACTCAGATCTCCATCTTCATTCGGCCATAACAGAAGGTGGAAATGGCTTGTCTCCAGACAATACCCAGTCAGCCGCATCGGCACTTCTTCGTGAACCTCCCGCATCAGGTTCACAAGCGTGGCGGATTCATCATCTTCATGGAAGACATCGTTCCGGCCATCGCCGCGATTCAGGACATGGTCAACAAACCCACCTTGTGATGCTCAGGATGCTCGTGGCATCTCGGAACGCTAGCCGGGCTCATTTCCTTTGGAACGTAGAATGTCCCCTGATTCAGCGATTCGCGATTAAGCGATTGGCTTTGCCACCTTCGACACAAGTCGGATGCAGAATGCCATCAGGCCGATGTTCATGATTGTAAATCCGATAAACAACGCGAAGCCGCCGACTTTCATGGCGGCTTCAGTGTTGGCGACTACGATCGGCACGTCGACGTGTGAGAAACGAACGATTTCTCGAAGGAAGGCTGTTCCGGTGACAGACAGGACGACTCCGCCGGAAACAAACAGCAGCGTGGATGGCGTTAGCTTCAGGCAGCGTTTTGCCTGCCACCATGCGTTCAGTTGCAGCACGCTGCCGATCGCAAGACTCATGAACCAGACGGCGGCTGTGCTGCTCAGCAACTCAGAACGGACATCTCCTGCAAGCGTGGTGATATAAGCAATGCCGAAGGCTGCTGAGACAAGAATGCCGCCGATTGACACCTTCGCCAACGTTGCAATTCCGTCGGTGTATTCCGAGGTGGCGGTTTCCTGCTGCCGAATTCTGTAAGCCAGTTGCCAGGCCGCCATGGCGCACATACATGGGAATGCCCCGATGATCCACGTCATCAAACGCAGAACCAACGGTCCCGTGGCCGCAACAATGTTGCCCGTTGAATAAACTTCGGCCCAGCGAGTGTGATCGATCGCCAGCAGATGATTTGCCGTCCAGCAGAAGGCCACAAACACGAAGCATCCAGAAACCGCAGCCACCAAAGCTGTTCGTAAAGGCAGCGACCAAGTGGTGATCAGCTTGCTTTTGACAATGTATAGCAGATAGAAGCCCACAATCAGCACGGGCACAACAATCATCCAGCGCCAACCCAGCAGCAGATTGGATGTGTAGAACTGTTGCCGATAGATGATCTGAACAAACAGCAAGGGAGCAACTCCCGCTGTGATCGCAGCGCTCAGGGCGAACGGCATCCACTCGCGAAGGATCTTTGCCAATGGCGATTGGGCTCGAGGGATTGCAGCGGCTCCCGGAAAGACGGCGGTCCACGCCAGAAACAAACTTCCCGCCAGCACATATGTCATGAAGATCGCATGCAGAACCAGTGTCAGCACATAGACGACCAGGTAAAACGCCAGATGAGATTCCAGATGAAATGGGAAGACGCTCACTTTGTCACCTCTGACTTTTTGCCCATCGTCACCGTTGCAGCTTCGGTGCCTGCGACTTCCATCCACGTGGCAATCTGTTGCAGAGCCTCATCATTCGGCGTGAACGGGAATTCCGGCGGCCGCCCGTCGTTCACCCAGCGGATATAGTGCACCAGAGCATCCAGTTCTTCCGGAGTGCCTGCGAAGGGTGGCATGAAAGGTTTTGTCTGCTGCAGCTTGGCGATATTCATTCTCATCTGGTTGATGTCCCAGGTTTGAGTCAAATGAGCGACGGCGTTGGAACCTTCGATAGTGTGGCAAACGGCACACTGTCGGCGAAAGACTTTGGCTCCCAGTGTTGTCGCTTCGTTGGGAAGAGCGGGTTCGTGGACAACATCGTACGGATCATTCAGAACGCAGCCGACTTCTCGCAGATGAGCGACTTCTTCGGGAAGAATGCCATTGGAAAACACGACCTGACGAATGGAGTACGGTTTGCGTGATCCTTCGCGAACAAATTCGCCTCCCGCGGTTGCTCCGAAGGCCAGCAGCAGCAACAGTGAAGCCGTCGCGCCGTTGATGTAGAGTTTCTGCAACCACAAACCGATCACCGCGTAACCGCCAATCGCCAGCGACGCGCCGACCGAAATCATAAAGAACATCAGCATCGCCGGGCTGCCTCCCAACACCCAGCTGCGACTGTCCGGCGGCATCGATGCCAGAAACCACGCTCCCAGAAACGGCATCAGCAGCATGGGAGTCATCAAATGGGCAGATCGATTGATCAGCGACTTCTGAGCGGCCCGGTCAAGATTCGGAATGAGGTTGACCACGATACAGCCGACCAGAGATGCCAGAGTCAGGCAGACGATCGTGCGAAAGAACAGGCTTGGCCAGAAGCTGGGATTGAAGAAGCCGTCTGTAATGGAACGAGTCTGCACCCAATCGCCCGGAGTCAACTGCCATGACAGAATGCCGTTGATCCAGAACAGGCTCATCCACGCCGCGAACGTATACAACACCAGCAAAGCCATCGCCGCTTTATCAGACAGGCGATCCTGATACAGATAAAAGCAATAGCCGGCGACGATTTCGAGACAAAAGAATGACCATTCCGTCGCCCAGATCCAGTGAAAGTTGAACACCATTTCGCCGATGGTGGGCGCACTGATTTGGATGGACGTGAACCAAATGCCGACGCCGGTGAGTGCTCCCAGAACGAAGCTGACCAGCAGCAGGATTTTGAAGAAGCTACGTAGAAACACTCGAGCAAGCTCATTCCGTCCTGTCATCGCCAGCCATTGGAAGTAGCACAGTAGAAAACCGCCGCCGACGGCAAACTGAGCCAGAAAGACATGCAGAATGGCGACGCTGGCCATTACCAGGCCGGGCATCAGAGGGCCGTAGTCGTTGACGGGATACACGGCATTCATGATTTGACTCAATCTCTGTAGAAGACTTGTCCGTGGTGGTAACCGGTGGTTGTGGTACTTCCGCACGGGGGATTCAAGCCGGATGACCCCTTTCCGGGGTTCCGGAATTCCGCGGCTCACATTTTTTAGCAGAAGGGCTATTGATTTAGTGAGCCGCGCCGCGTTGACGGCCGAGGGAAAAGCCACAGAAAACGCATTAATCGCAGAGGACGCAGAGTGGAGATGGAGCAGTGTGACTTGATCTCTGCGAACCTCTCCGGTCTCTGCAAGAAAAAAACCAGCGAGTAGGTTGGGTCAGGCGAAGAGAGTGCCTTAAGCAGAGCCGTGACGCGGCGATTTCAGTTCGGCTTCTGTTTCCATCCCGTTGACATGGCGAGTCCATTGAGCGGGTTAGAGAATTTGCCCGTTGCAAAGCAATCCGTCGAGGCATCTTCGAGCGATCGGCTGCAAATTGGCAAAAACGAACTGTTAAACCGCTCATTCGCGCGGTATAGTAGTTCATCATGAGTACACTTTCACTTCTACTTTCATCCGGCGTTCGAGCGGAAATATTTCGGTTGCTTCTTGGAGTCAAGAGCGGAGAACTGCACGTTCGTGAGCTGCAGAGGCAGTCCGGGTTTTCGTTGTCTGCTGTGCGGCAGGAATTGAAACTTTTGGAACGTCTGGGGCTCGTCGTTTCGCGAGTGAGTGGAAATCGCACGTACTGCAGCGGTAACCAAAACCATCCGCTGTATCCGGAGATTCATGGGCTGGTGCTGAAAACCTGCGGACTCACCGATCTGCTGCGGGAAGCTCTTGGTAACGATCCGATTCGCCTAGCGTTTGTATTCGGGTCGGTTGCAGGCGAGACGGAATCTTCGGAAAGCGATATCGACCTGTTGGTTGTGGGTTCAATCTCGCTGCGGCAACTGGTGAGTCGTCTGACGGGACTGTCCATCAAAATCGGACGAGAGTTGAATCCTGTGGTGATGACCGAGGCTGAGTTTGCAGAACGCTGCCGAAAAGGTGATCATTTCGTGAGAACGGTTTTGTCAGCACCAAAGATGTTTCTGATCGGGAACACGGATGAGCTTGAAGCAATGGCAGGAACACGGATGGATTCGGCCACATAAGACGAGTCCTCAGGAAATCGCCGGACTGCTGGCTATCGTAGAAAGAGATCTGGCTGACGCTCGAGGACAGATTCCCAGCGACTGGAAGTTTGGTATCGCCTACAACGCGGCTTTAAAGCTCTGTACCATTCTGATGTACGCCTCTGGCTATCGACCTGAACGCAACGTCGCCCATCAGAGAACACTGTCCGTGCTGCCGCTGGTACTTGGCGGCCACCGCAAGTCCGACGCTGATTATCTGGAAGCGTGCCGAGTCAAACGCAACACTGTCGAATACGACATGGCTGGTGCCGCGACCGAAGGTGATGCGGGGGAACTCCGCGAGTTTGTCATGCAGCTTTACGAAGATGTGACGGAGTGGCTACGGAACAATCATTCAAGTTTGCTCCCGTAGCAACCGTGGGATGCGACTTCTGCATCGGGAGTCTGAAGGATTCACATCCCTTGCTCGCCAACAAACGTGACGAAGACTGGCCGGTCGCTGAATGTTTGTACAACAGCCGAAGGAGGTGAAAGTCAAACGGGGACATTCTACTTGTCTGTACGCGTTGGCCTGCCTCGCGATCGAAGGGAGGATTCCAGTCCGTGTTTAGCAGCCGTTTTCGCCTGCCATGGAGTATCACCAAACGGAGTGACGCGAGCAAGGCTGTGACGCAGGGCTTTCAGTGCGGTTTCTGTTTCCACCCAGTTGACATGCCGAGTCCATTGAGCGGGTTTGAGAATTGTCCCGTCGCAAAGCAATCCGTCGATGCGCCTGCGAGCGGTCGGCTTCAATCTGGACCACTCCCAATCCTGACTTCGCTCAACCATCTTCGTCGGCCGCAGATTTCGCTCCACGTAACGCAGCACGGTCAGAGAGTGCTCATCAGGCTGAACCGGGAACGCCTTGAAACGCCCCTACCAGACACGCCCGCTGCCTTGGTACTGTCACCGTTCCCATGAACCCAATTCTGACAGGGCCGAATACGACAAACCGCCAGGCGTTCAGCAGCAATCACACCGGTGGCGCAATGTTCCTGCTCGCTGACGGATCTGCAGGTTCATCATCGAGAACATTCAATCGCTGTTCGACAACGGTCCGAATAGCACAATTGAGTTAATGCTTCGGCGAGCGGGGTAAGTCAATCCCCTGATTCTTCGTGAGGCCCCCAATATCAGGGGATTGACATCCTCCGCTCGCCTTAGTTCCCACGCACACTATAGTCAGTGGGAATTACATCATTCGTGAATTGCGAGCCATGCAAAACGAAGGCTGAATTCCGCATTTTCATATCCCTCTGGCGGAGTTTGCAAAAAACAGCTAAATAGCAGCTTCAACGGTCGAGTTTCTCTGGCGCGATGACATGGAGGTCACCTGTGCGCAACTCATTTCTGTCATTTTCACTTCCGCTGATTGGCACCGAAGAGATCGACGAAGTCGTCGAAGCTCTGAAATCCGGCTGGCTCACATCGGGGCCTCGGACGAAACAGTTCGAACAGGATTTTCGTGATGCCGTTCAGGCACCAGCGGCACTTGCTCTGAATTCCTGCACAGCCGGACTTCACGTCGCCTTGAAAGTGCTGAATATTGGCCCTGGCGACGAAGTCATCACGACGCCAATGACATTCGCAGCCTCCGTTAATGTGATTGAACACGTCGGAGCCACTCCCGTTCTGGTCGATGTCGAACCAGATACGCTCAACCTGCAACCAGACGCCGTAGAGCAAGCGATTACGCCGAATACTAAGGCAATCATAGCCGTGCACTACGCTGGCCATCCGGTGGAACTCCACGCGCTGCGATCGATCGCCGAACAATACCATTTGCATCTGATAGAAGATGCCGCGCACGCGGTGGGTGCCAGTTTTGAAGGCCAGCCAATCGGCTCAGGCTCAAATCTCACGGCATTCAGCTTCTACGCAACAAAGAATTTAACCACCGGTGAAGGCGGGATGCTGACCGGTGCCGCCGATCTGCTGGATCATGCTCGCGTCGTCAGTCTGCACGGCATGAATCGTGAGGCGTGGAGTCGTTATTCAGCTGGCGGCAAATGGGCCTACGATATTGTGGAGCCTGGTTTCAAATACAACATGACGGATATTCAGGCGGCCATTGGTTTGCAGCAATTGAAACGTTTCGATCGTATGCAGGCACGACGCCAGGAGATTGTCAAAACCTACAATTCAGCCTTTGGTCAACACTCCGCTTTCCTGACACCGACCACGCGATCGCACGTCAACAACGCGTGGCATCTGTATGTTTTACGTCTGCGATCGTCTGAACTCACCATCGGTCGAGACCAGTTTATTCAGGAAATGACGGCTCGGAATATCGGCACGTCGGTCCACTTTATTCCGATCCATATGCATTCGTTCTACAAGAACAAATACAACTACGCACCGGATGATTTTCCCGTGACGCACGCTGCGTTTCAGAATATGCTGAGCCTGCCGCTGTCACCGTCGATGTCCAATCAGGACGTGGCTGACGTGATCGATGCCGTGCTCGATATTCGGTCGGCATATGGACGTCGTCGCGCGGCTGCGTAGGACCTGTCAACCCAACGGTCGGCTAATCACGCCTTCCGTTGGGCTTGAAGCTGTCGCGTACAGCTTGCGAGGAATACGTCCGGACAGTACAGCATGGCGACCGGCTTCGCACGCTTGTTTCATCGCAACCGCCATTCTGAGCGGATCGCGGGCACTGGCGATGGCGGTATTCAAAAGAACTCCGTCGCAACCGAGTTCCATCGCGAACGCGACGTCGCTGGCGGTACCGACGCCAGCATCGATGATCACGGGATAGTCCGGATCGTTCTCTTTCAAATACTCCAGACAGATGCGAATGTTATTGGGGTTCAAAACACCCTGACCGCTGCCGATCGGACTGCCGGCTGGCATCACGGATGTCGCTCCGGCATCCTTCAGCCGTCGTGCGGTGATCGGATCATCGGACGTGTAACACAGAACCTGAAACCCGTCATCGACCAGGTGCTTGCAAGCTTCGACGGTCGCAACGGGATCCGGCAGCAGCGTGCGAGTATCGGCCAGGACTTCCAGTTTCACCCAGTCTGCACCAGGGTTTTCGAGTCCTCGCAGGATTTCACGGCCCAGACGTGCGACCCGAATGGCGTCTTCGGAATTGAAGCAGCCGGCCGTGTTGGGCAGAATCGTGTAGCGTTTCAGATCGATGAATTCGAGAATGTTGCGACCGGACGCATCCACCAGTCGTTCACGCCGCACTGCGACGGTGATCACGTCCGAACCGCTGGCTTCGAGGCATTTCTGCATGAGTTCAAACGTGGCATATTTTCCCGTGCCGACAATCAGGCGGGAATTCAGTGTATGGGTTCCCAGAACAAGTGGCTTGTCGGGAGGCAGAGTGGTCATTTTCAGATGAGCCTTCAGTCGTCAATATTTGATCAGCCGCCACCGACAAGGGTGACGATTTCGATGACATCGCCAGCCTGGAGTTGACACTGCGCATGGACTTCACGTGGGACGACCTCGCTGTTCCGTTCCACTGCACAATAGCGATTTTCGATTTTCAGGTCGGTGAGCAGATCGGCAATAGTCCACGAAGCATCGATCGTGCGAGGTTCACCGTTGAGCAGGATTTCCATTTGCAGAGCCGTCCGAGGCAAATTTGGCTGGTTTGCGGGTAAAGCCGCATGACGGATTGTATCGGGCTTGCACGTGAAGTGAATCGGTCGAGAGGACAGTTTCTTAATGGAGTCCTGGCTTTACGCTGGCTGCGAAGCGTCGGCGACCGTTTTTGTACCGGAGGGGTGACGCCGCTCCGCTCGCCGGACTACAGAAATCTGTCCTTAACAGAAAACCGGAAAATCGCTAAATTTCCGCTCGCTGAGGAATGGAAGTCCTCTCTTCTTGTCGGTGGCCGCGCGACGGTCAGGCATTCAATGGATGGTCATATGAATCTTAAGCGAGTCATTCTTGCTGGCACCATGCTGGGACTGCTGGCATCGACGAACGGGTGTTCGACGCCGATCAAGTCCCGATTCAGTAAGCCGCGAGCCGCAGCGGAAACAGAAACTCGCTCCATGAACACCGCCGAATCAAACGGCCCAGTGCTCTACACGGATCGCGATTCGCTGCAAAGTGGGACCGGCGTCATGGACGATGACGCTCCAATGGAGTTCAAGACGACACGGTCAGGCTTGAAGTATCGTGTTTTGCGACAGGCAGATGGCAGAAAACCTGTGGCTCACAACACAGTCACGTGCAACTACCGAGGCTGGCTGGACAACGGTCGAGAATTCGACAGTTCGTACAAACGCGGCGAACCGATTTCATTTCCATTGAATGGTGTGATTGCTGGATGGACCGAAGGCATGCAACTGGTTGGTACCGGCGGTATGATCGAACTGTGGATTCCGTCAGACCTGGGCTACGGTCCCAAAGGCTCACCACCATCGGTGCCGCCAAATGCGGATCTGCACTTCGTAGTTGAGCTGGTGGCCGTGAAGTAAAGCCAGACGATGTCAATCGTCAGTGCCCTGGTTTTCTTCTTCCAGTTGCCGAATGTACTCAATCGCTTCTTCTGCGGAACACACGACGCGGCCCGGCAGTCGGCCTTCGCGATCACATTCTGCCAGTGCATCGAGTGCTTCGTTGTCTTCCGAGTTTGTCAGCCGACGTTTGGCGCGAACACCTGCCGTACCGTTATGTACGCGCTGAGCCAGACCGTGGTTTTCAATCAGCCATTTTGTTCGTTCTGAGATGTAGCCATCCAGCACCGCCAGCCCGGCTGTGATGTGATCCATCGGATCGATGCCTTTACCGACATCATGCAGCAGGGCGGCCAGCAGTAATTCTTCGTCCCAAGGAAATCTTTCGCGAGCAAGTTCAAAAACCTGCAGACTGTGATACAGCACATCACCTTCGGGATGGAAATCACGGTCCTGTCGGACACGATCCAGCGGCAACAGCAGTGACAGGAAATAGTAATAGCGGCGATTGTCTGCGTTCGGATCCGCGTCAGCTTTAAATTCGCCATCGGCTGCGACAAGCTGCTGCAGCGACTGACGGATCTCAAAGTCCGTGGGCAGTGCCTCAGGCGGAATATAGCTTCGCGTCAGCGATCGGGCTGCTCGCCATTTGGCCTTCGTATAGTTTGTTTCTTTGCGACCGCTCATGAGCCTGGCCGCCTCAAAGCAGATCTCGCGTCGCAAGCGGTCGAGTTCCATGGTGATTGCTTTGACTCGAAAGGCTACTTCGCAAAGACGCTGTCAGCGCGGAGTTCGCTCGTAGCGAAGGTCGTCAGGACTTTCGCTCCGAGCTCGACTTGTAAACTCAATATCGACACACGACTACGTCAACAAATCCTTCACACAATCGCGTTCTTCTTTGAGTTCGCCAACCGTGATATCAATCTTCGATTGAGCAAACTCGTTGTGCTTCTGACCCTGCACGATAGAAACCTTCTTGCCATCGCTGGTCAACGGGAATCCGCTGATCAGGCCTGCTTCAACACCATAGCTGCCATCACTGCAAATCGCTGCGCTGAAACATGATCCCGCTGCCGTTGGGCGAATGACACCTTTCACGGTGTCCAGAACTGCATTCGCCGCCGAAGCCGCGCTGGAAGCTCCGCGTGCGGCAATAACAGCCGCGCCGCGTTTCTGGACGGTCGAGATGAAGTCGCCTTTCAACCACTCTTGATCAGTAATCACTTCGGTTGCGGCCTTGCCGTTAATCTTCGCGTGATAGAAATCAGGATACTGAGTGGCAGAATGGTTGCCCCAGATGCCGACATTTGACACGGCCGCAATTGGCACACCGGCTTTTTGAGCCAGCTGAGAAACCGCACGATTCTGGTCCAGCATCGTCATCGCGAACCAGCGATCGGCAGGAACGCCCTTGGCGTTGTTCATCGCAATCAGACAATTTGTATTGCAAGGATTGCCGACCACCAGAACTCGCACATCCGGAGCAGCCGCAGCGGCAATGGCGCGGCCTGTGCTGGTGAAGATCGGACCGTTGATGCGAATCAAATCGCCTCGTTCCATACCGGCTTTGCGCGGAACACTGCCGACACATAGGACCCAGTTGCAGTCTTTGAAGCCGTCTTCAAGGTGATCACTGTCAGCCTTTACGACACCAGCCAACGTCGGAAAAGCACAATCGTCCAATTCCATATGGACTCCATCAAGTGCCTTAAGAACCGGAGGGACTTCAACCAGGTGCAGAATCACAGGTTGATTCGGCCCAAAGACCTCACCAGAGGCAATGCGATAAATCAGTGAATAGCCAATCTGACCGGCCGCACCAGTGACAGCAACTCGAATCGGGGATGCCATGAACACGTTACCTTTCGAAATAAGAGATGACCCAGCAACTACACACGAAGTATACGCTGTCGGGGTTTCAGATATCAAAACAGTGGGTCAGACGCCTTCCGGGAACGCAGTATTCGGGAATGCAACGCAGGACGGATTCGACTGGAGAATCCACCGCCCAATTGGCTGGCTGACGAGGTTCTGACAATTCGGCAGGAAACGAATCCTGGCAAATAGGCGTCGCTGTTTCCTGCGTTTCGGCAGAGTCCGCCGAAAGCAGTGCCAAGCCGGGTCTTTGATGCCACTTTCATCGTCCAGACCCGCTTTTGTCGCCGAAAAGCGGGCAATTGAGGATTGCCCGGATACTCGACTGCCTTGTAGATTCCCGATACAAACGCGCCAGCCCGTATAAAGCGTGGACGGCGACAAAAAGAATCCGGGCCTTCGAGATTCAGCATAGATTCGCAAAGGATAGCCAATGTTTTTTCAGAAAGCAGCGTTGCTACTCAGCGTCGGCCTGGTCGCAGCAAACGTCGGATGCACAAGTACTTCGACCTCAAACACGGCGCGTACCGCAAAAGAACAGATGTTGCTGTCAAATGCTGTTGATCAGTCGCTGGACAAAGTCGATTTCACTCCGTTGTACGGCCAGAATGTGTTCGTGGAAGACAAGTATCTGGAATGTGTCGATAAGAGTTACGTGATGGGATCGCTGCGACACCGCGTCATGCGGGCAGGCGGTATGCTCGCGCCAGCAGCTGACGCTGCTGATGTGATCATGGAAGTCCGCAGTGGAGGCGTTGGCACAGATTCGAATGAGATGTTTCTGGGAGTTCCTCAATTGCCACTTCCAGCTGGAATGCAAACTCCCGAGATTCGATTTAGCGAACGCAAATCTCAATACGGTTATTCGAAAATTGGCCTCGTCCTGTTTGATGCCAAGACCAAAGCCGTTCTGGGTGATGGTGGCATGTCGATGGCACAATCAGAAGACAGCAACTGGTTCGTGTTGGGTTTGGGGCCTTGGCAAGACGGCACGCTTAAAAGCGATGTGGCGACAGCCCGTCGCCTGCCACACGGTATGAAGATGAATCGGCTGCCAACGCAAGTCGCTTTTGAATCACCAAGTCACGCTGGTCCAGGTGCCATTCGCTACGCCAGCGAGGCTAAAGAAGCTGCAGAGTAATCAAGACACTTACCCAACTGCGACGCGGTCAGGTGTCGCAGGATAGGTATCTGAATCGGCCGATGGCGTTCATTCGCCATCGGCCTTTTTAATTGTCTGAGCTCTATTCCAACCAGCGTTTTTGCAGGTCACCAAACGCATCAATGCGTCGGTCGCGGAAGAAAGGCCAGTGAGTCCTGGCGGTGTTGATCAGCGACAAATCACATGAAACAACGACGTTTGCTTCTCCGTCGTGAGTGGCCTGTGAAACGACATTTCCGTAAGGATCGGCCAGAAAACTGCCGCCCCAGAATTGAATTTCGCCCTCAATTCCCACTCTGTTCGGGGCACCGACAAACAGGCCGTTCGCTATCGCGTGGCTCCGCATCATTGTTTGCCATGCCGAGTACTGACTTGCTCCGTAAACTTCCCGTTCACCCGGAATCCAACCAATCGCGGTCGGATAGAAGAGCAGTTCCGCACCTTGCATCGCGGTGAGTCGAGCAGCCTCGGGATACCATTGATCCCAGCAGATACAAACGCCGACTTTGGCGTACCTGGTTTTGAAGGCCAGAAATCCCAGGTCACCCGGTGTGAAGTAGAATTTTTCGTAGTACAACGGGTCGTCGGGAATGTGCATCTTACGGTACATCCCGGCGATGGAACCATCAGCGTCAAGCACGACAGCCGTGTTGTGGTACAACCCGGGGGCCCGCTTTTCGAAAAGCGGCACCACGATCACGACATGGCACTCTTTCGCAATTTTCTGCAAAGCCTGCGTGGTTGGACCGGGGATAGGTTCGGCGAGTTCAAAACGTGAATGCTCTTCGGCCTGACATGGGTATTGTGTATTGAACACTTCCTGCAGGCACACCACTTGAGCACCGTCAGCGGCGGCCTCACGAATCCTGATGATCGTACGTTCCAGATTGTTCAGCGGATCTGTGCCGCACGTCATCTGGACAAGACCGACTCTCACTTCAGACTTCTTCGTCATGACTCTCTAAACCCGATCGCAACGTTGAGACCAATACCTGCGCCTGACTGGTGCCCTGTCAGCAGAGGATTGAGGCGTGGCCGGGGTAGGAGGGCGGCAGCCCGAAACCCCGGGGCTTCCTTTGCTCCGCTCAGTCCAGCCCCGGCCACCCGATCCATCAACCCATGACGGACAGAGCACGAGAACAACGGGTGCAGTGTAGATGCGATCGGGCGATCAGTAAACGAAGCGTCTGGAGAGCGAAATGCCGCTCTTTCCAGTCAGGAGTCCTATTGTTTGGCTGCGCCGGGTTTGTTCCAAAGCGTCAGCTTTACTTTCATGCCTTTTTGCAGCGGAGTGCCAGCAGGGGGATCCTGCGACTTCACTGTGTAAATGTCGGCCTCTTTCTTCGCGGGGGGCCCGGCTTCCAGAATGATGTTGTTTGCCTCTGGATCATCTTTGATTCGCTTCAAATCCTGTCGTTCGAGTTGAATCAAAGCGTCGATATGTGGCATGCCAACAACATTCACCAAAGCAGGATTGACCGATTTTTCCGCGTTTGGTCGCTTCGGCAGAGGTACAGAATCTTCATTCGCACCGCTGTTGTCGGCCGTTTGAGGCTCGCCACCGTCACTGACGTTGACTTTGAAACCTCGCAGATCAGGAGTGAATCGGGTCTTCGGATCCTGTTTGTCGAAGAGAATGTCGAAGAATTTGTTTTCGTTCACCTTCAGATTCGAAAAACTGTAGACAGTGATTTTAGTTCCGGCCGGATCGACCAGCTGTACGGCGACCGGCAAAAACGTTTTCAGATCCAGAATAACATCTGCACTCGCCCAGCTGGCAGCATCCTGTGGTAGTCGAGGCAGGATGTGCAGAGATACTGTGGTAGAATCCGGTTTGATTGGAACCATCACCGAAATCTCAAATCGTCGTTTCGCTTTCTCAGGGGGCATCCCAAAGAGGAACGGCAATGGGCTGTCCATAATATTCTTGCCCTGCATGTCAGCCGGCAATTGAGCAACGCGAGCTTGCTTCTGTTCGATGTCCAGCTCATAGACTCTTGAACCGTCACAAGACCAGCATTCCTGCTGGTCAGACTTCAGCACATACGGCTTACCGTCTTTGCCCTTCTTGGTCCGCGCCTCGCCCGATTCTCGCTGCTGGAGCATCTTTTTCGTGATCTCAACCGGCGTGATGTTGATGCGGCCTTTGTCCGGAGTCTCGTAGTAGAAGCGGCCCTGTGAGAGC
>JANOZG010000371.1:0-2376 GCA_031429275.1 Planctomycetota bacterium | reverse complement strand
CGTTGCTCTTTCAAAGACAGGATCGCAGATTCGAGGTTTTTCTGCTGAGTTTACTAAACGCCGTACAAGTTTCGCACAGGTCGTACAGGGGCGACTTTTAGAACGTCAAAAACAGGCTCGGTGGATTCAGACGGTAGTCAGGGAGACGGAGCATGATCAACTTCAGACGCTGTTGACAGACACATCAAACCGCAGCGAATCACTGGCAACTGAAAGAGATTCCGCTCTGGATGCGAAAGAAGTCTATTTGTATCTGACGGCAGTTGGTCTGTTTGCCTCTTGTTGTCTGCTTTTGTTCCTGTTAAGGGAACGCCGAAAGCTGAAGGAAGTGAATTCACTTTTGCACGCCGAGATGCTTGCAACGGCAAAAGCCTCTGAAGAACGCAATCAGCTGGAGTTGCATGTGGCTCAGTCCGTGCGACTTGAGAGCCTTGGTGATCTTGCCGGGGGTATTGCGCACGACTTCAACAACCTATTGGTCGGTGTATTGGGTAATGCCGAGCTGATTCGATACACAGAAAAGGTTTCAGATCGAGCGATTGAATACCTTGATGCCATCACAACGGCCGCTGAAACTGCTGCCGATCTCAGCCGAAAAATGCTGACATATGCTGGCAAGCAGCCAATTCAAAAGACCCCAGTCGAATTGAATCAACTGGTGACACGAATGCTGCCTCTCTTGAGATCGGGTTCTGGAGTTCGTCACAGTGTTGAGTTCACTCCATCAGCGCATCTGGTATTCACAGAAGCTGATGAGTGCCAGCTGGAACAGGTGCTGTTGAATCTCGTCACAAACGCCTCACATGCGATGACAAATGGCGGAGGTTGCATTTCAATCCGCATTGGAGTCGAAATGCTTGATCGAGTTGTCGGTGATCCTTCCCTGTTTGGCCATCGACAGGAATGCGGTGATTTTGGTTGGTTTGAGATCGAAGACACAGGGCGAGGTATTCCACAGGAAAATATCGCACGGGTGTTTGAACCGTTCTTTACGACTAAGGATGTGACAAGATCACACGGCTTCGGGCTGTCTGTTGTTTTCGGGCATGTGAATCGTCATAACGGACTGATTCGATTGACTTCCACCGAATCTGTGGGCACGACGTTTCGCATTTTGCTGCCCCGTCTTTCTGAGTTTCATGCAGAGACTGTTCCTTCAAAACAGCTCACGGATCTAAACGAAAAAACGCAATCGTTAAACGTCGTGGTGGTCGATGATCAGTTGCATGTGCGTCAGCTCGTTGAAAATCTGTTTCAGGCCAATTCATGGACATCGCATTGTTTCGGGTCTGCTTGCGAAGCCCTGGAGTTCCTGAGTGAAGACAGAGATGTGGACTGCCTTTTGATCGACCTGATGATGCCCGGCGTCGATGGCGCAACGATGCTGGAAGAACTCGAGCACCGTGGCATTTCCATTCCAGTGGTTATCATGAGCGGCTATTCAACGACGGGCATGAATGAAGTACTGCGGTTCCGTTCCGTTGCGTCACGGATCGAAAAGCCGTTCAGACCCTCGGGCCTGATCGAAGCCATCAGCGCGGCCGTGAACGGCAGAAGAGGCAAGTTTTCGGAGTCAGTTAGGCCTGATTGATGACTTACGATGGAAAGCCAGGAATCGCGTGAAAAGACGGTTCGTGTCTGCAGTCGTCGTGTGAGCAACTTGATCGAGAGTGTGTTTTGCAACATTTTGGCGAGCAACAGTGGAGCAAAGAACTGGGGCTGACAGGTCATGCGCCGCATTTCGGCCGTTTATGTTCGATGCCGAATGCGTTATCCCGATCGTCTCACGGTCACATTTTACGCATGGAACCAAGTGGTCAAGAATACCAAACGGGAATCAAATGAAATTGCGGCATTGATCCGAGGCTGCCGTACACTTCATGGAAGAATCAAGAACTCAGGAATCAGAAGCGATGGCGCGAACCCGAAAAACTCATCAGCGCACACCTCAGGAGAGGCAAAAGCGGCTCTTGATCCATGTGGTGATCTATGTTCTCGTGAATTCCGGGCTGACGGCACTCAATCTGATTCGACGTCCAGAGCATCTTTGGTTCTACTGGCCGCTCTTTGGATGGGGATTGGGGCTCGCTTTGCACGCATCGATTGTATATCACCATCGCGTAAAGACTTAATCAATGTCTACGTCAGCCACTGAATCATCAATTTTTATTCGCGTAGGCGTATCGGCAACTGCGTTCAAGTTCTTCTCAATAGTATGCGAGCACGATAGATGTCCTGCAGAGAACGAACAACGTGAGCGGCTCATGTCAACGAGCCGGGAGGCTCCTTTGGGTCAAGGGCTCTCAGCCCTTGTTCGGAATAAAGACGCTCGCAGGCTCGACTCCGCATTCCTCGCGTTTGATCAACTTTATTCCG
>JANOZG010000370.1:0-7759 GCA_031429275.1 Planctomycetota bacterium | reverse complement strand
GCGAAACCATGATGTAGTCTGCGGTTGCCAATTCTGAAAAGGGGCGATTATTGCGAACGATATAAGCAATGAGTTCGAGGGGTTCGCGAAGAAGTGCATCGCGATAAACGTCGGCCATTTTCCATCCCGCGCGCTGGCGTTCACTTTCGGGGAGATGGCTGAAATCGTAGTTCTGATACCACAGCCGTGTCTTTTCAAAGTGATGATAGGACAACAGTGTTTCGGCATTATCTTCGATGCCGACTGTCAGAAAGATGTCGTTGAATCCTTCTTTGAGCCGAACGTAAAAAGCGTCTTCCTGCATGATTTGGTCGAGAACGGAATTGATCGCGGCAGGCCCATTCTGTTCGACCGCTGCGACTTCTTCAGGAGTTGGAAGTCGGCCAGCCAGAGACAGCATGATGCGTCTTAACAATCGTTGCGGCGAAATCATCGTGACGTCATTGAAGAATTGGACATCGTTGTAGTCGCTGTCGGCGACCTCCGTATCCGGGACATTTGAAGGCGTCGATAAACGTTGCACAAAGCGATTCAGAATCCGATAACCCGTGGAGTCTGGCTGCAGGACTCGTCCGCCTCCATGATCAAGTTCTCCAATCACCTTGAGCAACATGCGCGACTGATTACCTTCCGTCACTATTGCCATTGTCTGAAAGGCATCGCGATTTCGTTTCAGGCATGTGCCATCGTGGCCGTTGACGTCGCCTTCCTTGAACAGCAGAAATCCGCTGTCCGCGGCGTCACCATTTTTGTTGTGACAGCGAAGGCAAGTTCGTTCACCAACTTTGGCCCAGACTTCGTCCGCGAAAAAGCGATCTTCGATCAGACAACCGAGAACCACATTTTCCTGGGCCGACGAAACTGATTGTGCGTTGGCGGTGGCGCTCAATGCGGCGGTAACGATCATGCAGAGATGGAGAGTCAGTCGTATCGACTGACGCGTGGAAGATTTTAGTCGTCTAGCTTCTACGATCACCGTTACGCTCCAACTTAATCAAACTCAGGCGACTAGCCTTTCAAGACGATTCGCACTGCGTATCGTTATTGAATCGCGTATTTTGGTGCGAGGCAACCCGAAGTTTGTATCAAATGACGTTTCGATCTGAAAGATGCTGAGTTGTGAACAGACTCCAAACAGAATTTGGCCCTTGGACTGTACCAGGATTCATCGCACGGTGTTGGCCAAGCCAGGGCGTGCGTTAAGAGAGCGGTTCCGATCGTGAGCATGTCACCCTGAAATTCGCAGGGAAAAGAAGTTTTAGGACGATGTCGCCGTTGGTCACTCGCGATTTGACGCAAGGGCAGGGGGTGTGTAGAATCACGAGCCACACCTCAGTGTCCCACCGGTTTGTATTGACGCCTGCCTCGATTTTGTCTTCGTCTGAGCGACTTGAAAAAGTCCCGGTGAAGATATCGCCCGCTCGTATTCGGCATTCCTGTGGTTCACTGTCATTGGGTTGACACGAATTATTACTGCGTTGAGGGATCAGCGTTTGATGATGGAATGGAATCTTTCGCCGAACTGCCGGAGGATTCAATGCGTTGTCTGGTGTTTTTCAGCTTCATGCTTTCGTTGATGCTTGCTTCCATGAACGCCGTTGGACTCGCCGACGCTCTGGATGTGACACTCATCGAAGGCGATCCTGCTCCAATCTTCGAAGCACCGACAACGGACGGAAGTGTTTGGCGTTCTGAAGATCATGTTGGAAGAAAATTCATTGTTGTGTATTTCTATCCTGCAGATTTGACGGGCGGATGTACTCGCCAGGCCTGCGGTTTTCGAGACCAAATGAAAGAACTAAACGACGCAGGCGTGGAGGTTGTGGGGGTCAGCGGAGATTCGGTTGTTAACCACCAGTTATTTTCCAAAGTTAATTCGTTGAATTTTCCACTGCTGTCCGACGAAGACGGGAAAATCTCAAGAGCTTTTGGAGTACCGGTTCGCGAAGGCGCTACAATCATGCGGATGGTCGATGGCGTCGAACGATCCCTTAGCAGGGGAGTAACTGCCAGCCGTTGGACCTTTCTGATTGATCCAGAAGGCAGGATTGTCCATAAAAATACTGAAGTCGATGCGGAGCATGATTCGCAGAAAATTCTTGAAACCGTTGGACGAATTACTGGTCAGGCAGAATAATACGCCGTTGGTTCCTCGAAAAATGCGGGTATTGGATACTTTTCTGATCGGAACGATTGTGTTAAGACTTCCGCATGTTTGTGGGGGATCTTAGTGTCAAATGAATCTAAGTTAACAGTGATTCAAATCAAGGGAGTTCAGTAGTATGAAGAAACTTGTTGCATTGTGTGTTATGGGACTTTTGGCTTCTGCCTGTCAGTTTTCAACTGCTGCAGATCTAAAGTCAGGATTGCAGGTTGACGACAGCCCGCCACCGTTTAACGTGACCGACGTAACCGGCCCGGTTGCTGGCACAAAGCTGTGCTATCGCTGCCAGTACGGCTCACGTCCGGTCGTCAGCATTTTTGTCCGTAAGATGGACGAAAACACAGCGAAGCTCGTTAAACAGATCGACGAAATCGTTGGTAAGCAGGAAGAAAAGAAGATGGCAGCCTTTGTGACTGTCCTGTCTGACGATCCAGATGCACAGGAATCAGTACTGAAGAAGACTGCTGACGAGCAGAAGATTGCTCACACACCATTGACAGTATTCGACAATGCTGTCGGACCAAAGTCGTACAAGATCGACGAAAAGGCGAACGTTACAGTCATGATGTGGGTCGATTCTAACGTGAAGGTCAACCATGCGTTTGCTGCTGGCGATCTGTCAGAAGAAGCGATTGCAAAAGTTGTTGAAGACACTGCCAAGATTCTGAACTAAATAGGAACATGGTCGCCAGTGGTGGCCATATCCGTATTCAAACGCAACTGAGGTGCCCATCAAAAGGCACCTCAGTTTTTTTTGCGCCGTGAAGATTGTAGTTGATGAGGTTCGAAGAAGAATACGGACGCCGATATCGGAAGGAATGATAAATCCACGTTCAAGGAGAATCTCGAATTGCCTTTTCAGGATCTTTTTGAATGGCTTACTGCCGGACTGACGGGCGGAGCGTCGAAATGTTCGAAGACTCACTTTGCTCTTGCTTCATATCATGTCCGCACGGCGGCACATCTGTCGGCATCCGAACACAGTGAGCGATGCATGGCTATTGAGCCGGTAGGCTCATTTGGATGCCTTTCGGGTCAACTGTCGCCCGTGATTCGCAGCCCGATGCGCCAGGGTATGATCTAGTTGCCGACGACCATCTCAAGAAATTGCGGCAGGTAATCGCGCCAGAGTTTCCATTCGTGGCCGCCTTCGGTTTTGAGGTAATCGTGCTTCACTCCAGCGGTCTTCAATTGCTCGACAAACTTTTCATTGCGCTCCAGCAGGAAGTCTTGGTCGCCGATAGGAATCCATAAATGCTCTAAGGAGTTCGCTGCCGGCTCAAATCCGGAAAGCGATGGGTACAATTTCAACAGCGCGTCTGTTTCCAGTTGGGGTGTGGCTGCACTGAAGGCACCAATCGACGAAAACTTATCGATGTTCTTCAGACCGGTATCCAATGCATGTCCGCCGCCCATGGACAAACCTACGATCGATCGTCCAGCGACATCATTTCGCACGTGGAATTTCTGTTCGACGAAGGGCAGCAGGTCTTTCGTGATATCATGTTCGTAAAGATCATTGTTGCGGCCGAAATAATCATCCGGACGTTCTCCGAATGCAATTGGCACAGGATGTCCGTAGGGCATCACAATGATTACGGGCTCAATTTTACCCGCCGCGATCAGGTTGTCGGCAATCAGATGAGCACGCCCAACCTCGGTCCATGCGGTTTCGTCATCACCGTAACCGTGCAGCAAAAGAACAACTGGATACTGTGTGTCGCTGGTGGCTTCGTAACCGGGCGGCGTGTAAACAACAACGGGCCTGGAATGTCCAACGCTGGCCGATGGGTAAATCAGTCGCTGGACAACACCGTGCGGAACATCCGTAAACTCGGTCAGTCGCGGCGGAGTTCCTGGAATCTCAACCATGCTTGCCAGCGTCAGCCATTTCTTAACCAGACGATTCGACGGATCAATCATCGTCGTTCCATCGACTTTGAAAGTATAGTCGTGGATCTGTGGCGGCAGCGGATCGCTGGTTCCTTCCCAAACACCTTTATCGCTTTTCACCATCGGAATCCTTTTTCCGTCGAGCGACACTTCGATTTCCATCGCCTTTTCCGCTCGAAGCCGCAGTGTCACGCGACCATCGGAATGAACTTCAGGAGAAACCAAACTTTGAGCAATAGCATCTGACATCAGGCAACCTGCAGCGACAACGGTTAGAGTTAGGGAGAAAACGGATCGACAAATCGAATGCAACAGCATGAAGTTCGAACTCCGGAAAAGTCTAAGACAAGAGCAAATGACAATCACGATCTGATAGTATTCATTCGGTGGCCGGCATGAAGAGTGCGAAAGAACGGCAACCGTCAGCCAGCGTCAATCGGAGTGTATCGTAGAAAGTTCAGGATATGCTGGCGAGCGGCATGCGTCAGCTTGCCGGTACACAAACGTAGCCGTTCACGACATATCGTGAATAAGGGTGTTAACCAAAGATAAATACGGATGAACACAGATTGATTGTCAATTCTTATCTGTGTGGATCTGCGTCTATCTGTGGCGGCTTCCAAAAGTTTCGACAATAGGCGTGAACGCGTTCCAAAACCAACGGACCGGAGGGCTCATGCCTCTCCGCTCACTAACTTCATTACAGTCGGTGCACAGCACTTAAAAACAGGAACTCTCCGCACGTGAAACTTCGACGACTGCCTGAAGACTTTCAGGTTGATGAACTGACCAACGCCGCAACTAGTAGTGGTCCGTTCGCGCTCTATCGATTAACCAAGAAATCCATCGGCACCCCGGAGGCCATCAGCGCGATCGTTGAACGCTGGAAAGTGCAGCGCAAACGCATCAGCTTCGGAGGATTGAAAGATCGTCACGCTGTTACGACTCAACATCTGACGATTCACAACGGTCCGCGTAAGGCGTTGCATCAGAGTTCGATTGATGTGGAATATCTTGGCCAGACGAACGCGCCGTTTACACCGGCCGACTTTCACGCCAACAGATTTCAGATCGTTCTGCGTGATATGTCCAACGCAGAGATACAGCGAGCCGAAGCTGCTGTCTCGCAAGTGCAGCTGACAGGATTGCCAAACTACTTCGATGATCAGCGATTCGGATCGCTCGGCGACTCTGGCGAATGGATCGCACGCGCCTGGTGTCAGAGCAACTGGGAACGCGCATTGTGGCTGGCATTGGCGGATTCGCACGTCAATGATTCATCGACCGAGAAGCAGCAAAAACAGGTTTTGCGAGACCTGTGGGGCAACTGGTCCGAATGCCAGCAGCGTCTGAATAATTCGCCGCGCCGCAGTATCGTGACTCATCTGTCCGAATCCGTGAAGGCCGGTCGTCAACCAGATTTTCGCGGCGCGATTGTACGCATCAATGTGGATCTGCGTGGTCTGTATTTGTCGGCGTATCAGTCGGCATTGTGGAATCGCTGGCTGACACGATTCATTGAGGCTCGATGTGATTCCGCAGCGTTGTCAGCATTTGACATGATCAGCGGACATGGCGTTTTCCCGCTCACACTTTCCGCAGAAACAGCGGCCATGCTGAACGAGGCTGAACTTCAGCTGCCGTGTGCTCGCATCGATCGACCCGACGGCAGCGCTGGTGATCAACTGGATGATGTATTGCAGGAGGCACAAATTGAACTGCGAGAGCTGCGAGTCAAATATCCTCGAGACAGTTTCTTCTCCAAGGGCATGCGAAAAGCCATGATTCGTCCGACGGGTTTGACATGCAAATTCGAAGGCGATGAACTGCACGACAACCGAAAAAAACTGACCCTGTCATTCGATTTGCCTCGAGGCAGCTATGCGACGATTCTGGTGAAACGACTGACAGAAGTTGAGTCGGCAGCGTAAATATTCCTGTAGGACGGGACTCCAGTCCCGTCCTGAAACCTAAGACATCACGCCAGAATCTCCTGAATCACTTTCCCTGCGACATCCGTCAGTCGAAATCGTCGGCCGTTGTATTTGTATGTCAGACGTTCATGGTCCATGCCCAGGAGATGCAGAATCGTGGCGTGCAGGTCGTTGAGATGGACGCGGTTTTCGACGGACTTGTAACCGATCTCGTCGGAGTTCCCGTAGCTGATTCCACCTTTCACACCGCCACCGGCCAGCCATGCACACAGATGATGCGGGTTGTGATCACGACCCGGTTTGCCGCCCGTTTGAGCGATCGGCAACCGTCCGAATTCTCCGCACCAGATGACCAGCGTATCGTTGAGTAGTCCGCTTGCAGCCATGTCGGACAGCAGTCCAGCAACCGGCTTGTCGGTCTCACCCGCAAACTGGCGATGGTTGCCTTCGATGTCGCTATGACCGTCCCATGAAAGCTGATTGTCCATTCCACCCGAATAAATCTGCACAAATCGCACGCCGCGTTCGACCAGTCTTCGAGCCGTCAGGCACTGCTTTGCAAACAGCCCGCATTGTGGATCATCAATGCCGTACAAGTCCTGAATGTGCTTCGGCTCGCTCGCCAGATCCAGAGCCTCCGGTGCCGCCACCTGCATGCGATATGCAAGCTCAAAACTCTCGATCCGCGCCGCCAGTTCTGTATCCGCAGCGTGTTGTTGCTGATGCAGTCCGTTGAGCTGTTTCAGAAGGTCCAGCTCGCTTCGCTGAGCCGTTTCCGTGAGCGAAGCCGGTCGCACCAGATTATCAATCGCCTCACCCTGCGGCTTAAGATACGTTCCCTGATAAACGCCCGGAAGATACCCTGAACTCCAGTTGGCCGCGTGACCTTTCGGCAGACCTCGACCTTTGGGATCGCTCATCACGACAAAGCCCGGTAGGTTCGCGCTTTCACTGCCGAGACCATACGTGACCCACGAACCCACGCACGGGAATCCCATGCGAGGAAACCCCGTGTTCATCGCAAAGAGCGCGGGCGAATGGTTGTTCGATTCGGTATGTCCAGACTGAATCACAGCCATCTTATCGACGTGCTCGCCGAGGTGCGGAAAAATGTCGGGGACCATTTTGCCGCATTCCCCTCGTGGCGTGAACTTAAACGGAGACTGCATCAAACTGCCCACGGCATCTTTGAAGAATCCGGTCGTGTTCTGAAACCCCGGATCGAACTCACGAATCGTCTTGCCGTTCCATTTCGTCAACTCAGGCCGATAGTTCCACGTATCCACAGGACTCGGACCACCGTTGATAAAGATCCAGATCACTCGTTTGGCCTTGGCCGCAAAATGACTTTGCTGCGGTGCCAACGGATTCAGCGCGCGGTTATTCAGACTGTCTTCGCCCAATGCTGATTCGAGCAATCCTTCATCCTGCAGAAGTCCAGCCAAGCCAAGCATGCCCAGGCCGCAGCCAGCACGCTGCAGAATGTTGCGACGAGAGGAGTATGTTGGTGTCATTTTCTGAGGTCTCCTTTTTTGTTTGGGGCAGAAAGATTAAGGGCAGAAAAACAGCTACTAATGTTGCTGCCCTTAATCTTTCTGCCCATGTTGTTCCACTGCAGGATTCGTTTATGCCAGCAAACGGACGCTGCCAGTGCTTGTTATCTTGCTTTCTTCAAGAACTCGCTTTGATCACTCGACCATGGAATGAGGACTCTTTGTTTACCGCCAGATATCGTAATCGTGACCGTATCGTCGGCGTTGAACTTGAC
>JANOZG010000369.1:0-3602 GCA_031429275.1 Planctomycetota bacterium | reverse complement strand
AAAGAATCATCATGACAGCATCACTCACACCCGCAGCCCGACGCACAGTCAGATCCTGTCGAAGAATGTCAACCGGCATCGCTGCGTCCCAAACTTGGTGTGATTTCCTCATGTTCGCGTTGCTGCAACAGGAATCCCTTGCGGCAGCAGCATTACAGCGGCTGGGTGTTTCCGTGGAGTCACTGCTGAAAGAGCGGCATTCATCGCAGACTCTGGAACTTGCAGCCACGCATTTGAATTGCGACGCGGACAATTTCGACACTGAATGCATTCTAAACGCTGGCTCCATGGTTGAGTTCGATGATCCGCAGGAGTTCATTCAGATCATCGACCGCGCTGCAGCACTCGCGCGTCGGGAAGCCAATTCGACAGGAGTTTCCAGCGCGCATCTGCTCGTTGCGATCTTTGAAACAAACGATGTGCTGCAACGGCAGTTGCTGGAGTCTGGTGTGGATCGACAAACGATCATCACCGAATTGAATTTAGAAACGATCATCACCGGCCCACCGCTCCCGATTGATTTTGATCTGAACTTGTCCGATGAAAGCGGCTCCCTATCTTCGCCCTCCAAAGTATTTGCCAGGCCAGCCGAATCGTCAGACGCCGCATGGCGAATTATTGACGCAAACCTCAATCGCAGTCGCGAAGGGTTTCGCGTGCTGGAAGACTACGCTCGCTTCGCACGCAACGACGGAAACTTGAGCGGACTCCTGAAGAATCTGCGGCATGATCTTGTCGCAGCCGAGAAGTTTCTGCCACAGCGATCGGGTAACGAGTTGAGTTCCAGTGAAATCGGTACCAGCCCGCTCTTGACGTCCCGTGACACAGCCCGCGACGTCGGCACGCAGCTTTCCACGATGGCGGAAAGTATCCGCAGTGACATGTCCGATGTGGTGATTGCGAATAGTCGTCGCGTTCAGGAGTCGCTGCGTTCGCTGGAAGAATTTGGCAAGCTTGTTTCGCTGCAATTCGCCGCCACCATCAAGCAGATTCGTTATCAAAGCTACACGCTGCAACAGCAACTTTCGATTTCGCCAGCCGGCACATCGTGCAGCCCGCGCGACAAGCGACTCCAAAAACTACACAGTTCCGTCTTGTATGTTCTGATTACCGAATCCGCTTGTCAGCTTCCATGGCAACAAGTCGTGGAAGCATGTTTGCGAGGCGGTGTGGATATTCTGCAGTTGCGTGAGAAGCATCTGAATGATCGCGAATTGCTGCATCGGGCTCGATGGATGTCGGATGCGTGTCGTGAGGCAGATCGTTTGTTCATCATGAATGATCGTCCTGATATCGCTGTCGCTGCAAAAGCGGATGGTGTGCATGTGGGACAGGATGAATTCTCTGTTGCAGATGTTCGTGTTGTGTTGAATTCAGATCAGATCATCGGCGTATCTACACATTCCCTGCAGCAGGTGAATGCAGCGGTAAGCGACGAAGCGGATTACATAGGCGTCGGCCCGACGTTCCCTTCGACAACCAAAACATTCGAAGAGTATCCCGGATTGGAACTTGTGAAACAAGTATTTGCGAACGTTCAGCTACCGGCTTTTGCCATCGGTGGCATCAATGACAAGAACCTGTCGGAAGTTATTCATGCCAGTGGCGTTCGAATTGCCGTGACGGCGTGCGTTTCATCATCGGACGATCCGGCGTTGGTTGTGGGAGAATTGCACGCCAAGCTGGCAAAGCGGTAGCTCCTTTCTGCCGGAAAGGACTTCACAATGTGTTGCGACCAGCGACCAGACCCAAGTCGAATGACTATCCACCTGTCGCCGTTCAGCGAACGTTCGCCCCTGCGTTTGATCTTCGCTCAAAAGTCCTCCTCGGCGGGATGGACCTGATGTAGGTCATTTCTGCCGGGACTAACTGTCTCAGCCTTCAGGCAATCACCAGCAGCAACGAAAAGCGGCGCGTGATATGTTTCTGGCGATCGTTTACAATCCATGTGGTGTCAGGACCGTTTTGTGCCTTTTTGTGCTTTTTGTGGCTAGAAAACAAGTCGTACGCAATCGTAGTTTTGCTAGCCACGAAAAACACGAAGAGACACGAAAAAAATCGCAGCACCATGATCGCGAGTTCGCACATTGGCGATTCAGGCTGAGCCTATACTCCAACAAACGGCCATGGATCAGAACAAAACTCACTCAAGTATTGCATGGGCCTTTTGCTATTTGTCGCACAGTGCAGGCTGGACCTGCAAGACGCACATGGATTTCTCTTGCCTGAGGCAATGCAGTATGCTCCGCGTCTGTTTTTCATTCGCTCGCTCCACCCGTCCACATGTTGCACGTCAAAATGTCCAACACATCACTGTCCTTCAAGCGTCCTGAAGCAGATCTCACGATGCTGGAACTGCTCGCTTCGGAGTACCCCAATGTCGATGCTGCTATTGCTGAGGTCGCTCGACTGGCCGCCGTGCAGACTCTGCCTAAAGGAGCGGTGCACATCATCAGCGACATTCATGGCGAAGACAAGAAGCTGCAACACGTCATCAATAACGCATCCGGAACACTTCGGCCGATTGTCGAAGAGATGTTCACTGGGCGAATGAACTCTGATGAGATGGCCGAGTTTCTGAAACTCACGTTCTATCCTGCGGAAGTCACCGGACGTCTTCAGCAAACTCTGACACAACCGGATGAAGTTTTAGCCTACGCCACTCGCACTCTGCAGCCGCAACTGGAACTGCTGCGATATCTGGTTTCCAACTACAGCCTGCGATTGGCGACCCGACTTTTCCCGGCCGAATACAGCGAACTTTTGCTGGAACTGCTGCATTCTCCGTCGACCGAACGCGGGCCGGAATTCATCGAAGCCATGCTGGATGAACTCGTCAAACGCGGCCGAGCCCTGCATCTGATTCATCTGCTTGGTCGCCTGATTCGCAACCTTGCCGTTGACGAATTGATCATCGGCGGCGACTGCTGGGACCGCGGTCCGCGAGGCGATCGTGTTGTCGAATATCTGCGTCTGCAGCCGAACGTGGAATTCATTTGGGGCAATCACGACACTCTGTGGATGGGAGCAGCTCTCGGCAATGACGCGTTGATCTGCACCGTGCTGCGAGTCTCATTGCGGTATCGACGCATCGGCCAGCTGGACGAAGGCTACAGTATCCCGCTGACGCCGCTGGAACATCTTGCTCGCACGGTTTATGCCGACGACCCGGCCGAATTCTTTATGCCGAGCAGCGATGGGCTGCGACCAAACGACCTCGTTGCTCGGATGCAGAAAGCTGCTGCCATTATGCAGTTCAAACTGGAAGGCCAGTTGATCGAACGGAATCCTCAGTGGGGACTGGATCACCGCCGGCTGCTCCATAGCATGAACTACATCGACGGCACCATCGAAATCGACGGCAAAGTCTACGATCTTCGCGATAAACTGTTCCCGACGATTGATTCCGCAGACCCGTACAAACTGACTGCTGAAGAGTCATCATGTCTGGCTCGCCTGAAGCATTCGTTTCTGAGCAGCCAGAAACTGCAGGAACAGATTCGTTTTATGGTCGGCCATGGTTCGATGTACCTGCGCCGAGACGAATGCCTGATTTTCCACGGCTGCGTGCCGGTTGACCCCGACGGCAACTTCCTGCCGCT
>JANOZG010000368.1:0-5957 GCA_031429275.1 Planctomycetota bacterium | reverse complement strand
CTGCATGTGTCAACGAATCTTGTGGACGAGACACGGAGGGCTGACGCCCAACCGCTCGCCGTACTAAATCCCGAGCATCTGCCAGTCGCCAGTGATGGCAAATGTGATGCCGGGCACCTGGTTGTTCACGAACAACCATTTCCCACCCGGGCTGAACATCGCGCCAGCCCATTCTGAATCTCTGAAGTCGCCCCTCAGTCTGTTACGTTCTCCGTTGAGCTGCACATTCATGGCAGCGAACTCGGTCAACTGTCCGGAACGAGTCAGAGTCTGAAGCTTCTGCGGAACACGATCTCCATCTTCACACAGAACAAGCCCACCGCGCGGACTCACACACAAATTGTCAGGGCAGTCCAGCACGTCCGATGACGGTGATTCGAAGATCAATTCAAGCGTCTCGTTCCGCGGCGTATAGGCCCAAACCTGTCCCTTTTGACTTCGGCCACCATGACTGGCCACGAAGTAACAGCGATCATTTCCCCACCAGCAGCCTTCCAGCTTCTGGAACGCTGATCCACCCTGATCATGACCCTGCTCGTAAACTCCGCCCTCGTCCTTCGTGCCTGGCGAATGGGCTCGATCCGGATCTTCGATCGTGACCCAGCTTACATCGTACGCTCGTCCGGTTTCAGCGTTCAAACTTAGATCGCTGCCACCTTCGACCTTCATCATCTGCAACATTCCGCCCTTTGAGAGCTTTCCCTTTTCAAGAGGCACGAAGCGATAAAATCCAGCTGGCGTTCGATCTTCTGTCTGATAGACGATGCCTGTCACAGGATCGACAGCCACTGCTTCATGAACAAACCGGCCCATGGATTTCAAAGGCTCGGGAGCAATGCTGCCATCCGCAGAAACCTCGAAAACGTAGCCATGAGGCCGATCCAGATGCATCACAACGCCATCGTCATCATCGCCATTTTCCAGAACAGTCTCTTCGCAACTGAGCCATGTTCCCCACGGAGTCGGTCCGCCTGCACAGTTCTTCAACGTTCCCGACAAACTGCTCCACGACTTCACCCACTGCCCACTGACAGCATCAAACGTCAGATTTGAGCAGCCAGCAGTCGCTCTTGCATCGTACGCCGCGATCGACTTACCAAACGCCTCACCGTTGGACTTGCATTCATGGTTGCGACAGATCGTCAATACTCCACCATCGTCGGCGATAATGCCCATCCCATCATGTTGATCTGGAGTTGCGGCTCCATCACTCATCAGATCGCCTGTCCACCCAAACGACAGATACCGAAAGCCTTCCGGCAGCATCAGCAGAGGGAGGCCGGTTGTTTCGTCCGGAGCGGGGAGGAGGCCACCTGCCACAATGCTCCGGACAGGCGCCGCGAGCAATCTGCGGAGCGACTGCGGTACTGCCCATGAACCGAGTACCGCAGCGGACTGCAGAAGAAACTCACGACGCCCTGAGAATCCTGAACGGCTCACAACATCTCCCTGCTCGATCTTCGTCGAATGTCTATCGCAAACCACAGACCGATGACTTCGCGGAGAGGATCTGAATTCATATGCAGGACGGCCTTTTAAGGCCGTCCTGGTCGCGAACAACGCCCGATTTCGACGCCATGAAAAGGGCGTCCTGCATTTTTTTTACAGCGGTCGAACGATACTCAGCAGACGATCTCGGTTCAGGAAGTATGGACTTCATTGAGAAGATTCCGTGTACATATTGTTAAGATCTTATGAGTTCCAAAAGCGGTTGAAATTCTCGCTGGTCTGCCTGTTCGTTCACCATGAAGACACCCTTCTGGGTGAGATCATCGCACCCAGTCTTTGCGACCGAATGCCAGATACTGCAGAAGAATGGGAAGCTCGTAAACGGCCAGCAGCAGGAACAGCGTCCGTCCCTTTTTGTAAGTTTGGTCGAACGCGGACATGTCATGATGCACCGTGTAGCGGCGATGACTGATCAATTGCACGCGATGCCAGGCAGGAATAAGAATAAGGTGCAACCAAAACGGAATGCCGGGTGTCGCAACGGCCGCTACGATCAGCAACAAGGCCGACAATGCCGTCAGCAAGAACACCGTCAATGGAATGTTTCGCAGGAGAACGGCGAAATACGGCACAAACAACAGTGTCAGGACACAATACTGGGTTCCGACCGTGGCCTGTGGTAGGATTGCTCGCACAGCAATCGAGGCCAGCGAGACCAGAGAAAAATAGACGCCGTAGACGGCTATGATGTGCCAGACATTGATTCCGAACTGACCATGACGACACAGATGTCTCTGATACAACTCAAGGAAATTGATGCGAAGGATGTTCACTTTCTTCTTCTCCACAATGCCGAAATCACGGTGACGAACATTCTGATCGTCGAAGCTTTCAGCGTGTCCGCGATCGTTCTGCAGACGGAAATGATTTCTTCCTCTGTCACCGTCAGAGGCGGCGTAAACTTCAGAATGTGGGGCTCGTACTGACAGAATCCCATCAGGACCGGATACCGGGAATGACTCATCATCTGCAGCAGATACAACTGAGCCGCATTCAAGCCCAGTCGCTGAATGAGACTCTTCCGGCAAGTCAGTTCAATGCCGATCAGAAGTCCGTAGCAACGAACTTCGCGTACCAGTGAGACGCCCTTTAACTGACGAGCCAGCTCTTCCTGAAACCTCTGGCCTGCCTTCGCAACCTGAAGACTGACGTTCTCACGTTCAGCACGCCGCAGCGTATTCAGCAAGGCTCGGTATCCGAGTTCATACGAGTATTTGTTCTGCAGATCGAAGGCGAGTGTGGATTGCCGAGCCTTCAGACCGTCGTCGACGCGATCCGAATAAAGTGTCAATGCAAACGGGAACATCATGTCACTGATCCCTTTGCCGATTGTCAGCAGATCGGGCTGAATTAGCTTCCACGAAGATCTGACGAAAGGGCCAGTCCGAAACATGCCTGTCTGAATCTCATCGACGAACAGGAAGGCTCCGGTCCGCTGCCGAACTTCTTCAATGCTGTGAAGTAATGTCTCCGGGATCTCCCGGACGCCGCCGACACCCTGAATCAGTTCAAGTTGCATCACGGCAATCGGAGTCTGTTCGGCAAGTTCTTGAAGTCTGCTTGCCGCGTCGTCCGCAAACGGATCCAGATAAACGACATTGGCATAAAGAGGATCAATGTTCTGGCGATAAAAACCCTTTGCGGTGCCCGACAAGGCCAACAGAGTCTTGCCTCCGAACCCCCCTTGAAACGCCACGATTAGCGATCTGGAGGGATTGGCCGTCAACGCCAGCTTGATGGCATGTTCAACGGAAGCCGCACCACTGACGGCCGGCACATGATGCGGAAGTCCCGTCAATGCCTCCAATCGCGACTGTACTTCGCTTCGGATGTTGTCAACGGGATCCAGATCCCGGATCTCTTTCGCCCAGTCCGTTGGATTGTGTCCGCGCAGACTGCAGGCGACTCCGCCAACTCCATCAAAGATCCGTTTGTTTCCTACACGGAGGTAGTGCCCGGACGCGGTCACGTCATCCTGATCGTATCCCGCGACTGAGATCAACTTCGCGAGTGATGAACTGAACAAATCACGAAATGTGCGGTGCAACAAATCATGGTCAACGAGTAGCGGTTTCAACGCCGGCTGAAGTTGCCTGTAAAAGGGTTCGGAATGCTCCTGAAGGCACTTCAAAAAGTGCATCGTGGAAATGGTATTCGGCTGAAACGTTGTGGAATGGAAATTCGTCATTCCTTTCGCGGTCCATTGTGCGGCGATTTCAGGGCGTGCTGCGAATGCTCCGAATGGAACCTGGCGTCTGGTGAATGACTCATCAAACACCACGATGTCGGGAACCAGCCCATTCTTCGGCAGCGTTGCACTGTCGGAAAACAGATCCTGATCCATGCAGGCAAGCATCAGGCGGTGTTCGTCGCTGCAGAAGCGCAGGACGGCCTGTTGAAATTCGCTGGAGCGAAAAGTCTCTCTCACGGCCTGCGGCGAAAGCACCAGGATTCCTGCCGAAACATCGGCATGTGCAATCCGAGCGATGAACTCAGCCGTCGACATTGAGACCATCTCGGGGATGAACTCGATGCTGATTTGTTCGTCAGATTCATCCGACTTGATCATGGTTGCGGCAAAGTGGCGGAAGCGACTTCCATTGTCGACCAGACAGACTCTGGTGGATGACGTGCGGTGTTCCGTGATTGAGGCCTCGTTCTGCGAGCGAACATTCTGAGTGTATCGAGCCAGTTTGAGGGCCCCGCTCAGGGCTTCTTCACCGGAGTTTGCGAGAAACGACGATCGACGTCCTTCACTTTTCGTCGCCGGCCAGACCTCAGACACGATTTCCGCGAGTGCGACGCATGTTTGAGCGACGAACGGATTCAGATAAAGGCGCAGCAAGTTGGGGATTTTCAGACGAATGATCTGGTCACACGTCTGAAGCGCCGACAGACAGTCTGAGTTCATGCTCTTACAGGCTCTGTTTGCCGGGGTTGCAGCGGACGTGCGGAAGGTGCGTACTGATGAATCCAAGGAAGACATCTCGATTGCTCCTCGACATAAACAAGTCAGCGGAAAGGCAATTTTCATGAGCACACGCGGAGTTCGTCATGCCATCCTTCAGCATCTGCCGGAGCTGAATTTTTGAGATGGGCAGCGTCTTGTGATGGTTCCAGAAGATGACAAACTCTTCGGGCCTCAGGAACAACTCCACATGGAACGCAAACCGGCGTACAAACCAGTGAAACAGAGTTGAGACGACCGGCGTTTCTTCGAGTCGATCCCAGACTCGGCCAATGCTGTCTCGCGGCATTTCCAACGCACCCGCTGCGGCCGTTGGGGAGTCGACGTAGTAGCGCCGAATATCGATTGAGGTGTTCGCGGCGCGATTCTTGCGAATCTCCACGTTCGACGCTTCGGGGTCCTCGAAGACTTTCAGGACGTCTTCCGCCGAAGGGTTTTCCAGTGTCTCATGCCTGACGGAATACACAGACTTCGGTTTCACTCGCAACGACAGCCGCAACAACAGGCGATGCCGACTGGTATCGTACATCGCATTTCGAAAGAGCTTGTCCCCGCGTCGCGCCAGGATGAACTTTTCGGTTTCTCCGTCGTACAGCATGACGTCTTCAATCGTGTCGCCCAATGTGGAAACATGGCTGCCCGATCCGTGAACCGGAACAAAGTACAATGTCCCCATACTGATCCACGAGTAATTCGGGACAACGTAGAACTCTCGATCGACCTTGTTGAGTTCCTGAATGCAATGCTTCAGAGTCAGACCTGCATCGACTGTAAAATGCGTGCCGGACACGGCGGCTTTGTTCGGCGAAGGAGAATCCAGTTTCTCTCCCGATACCGCGCTGCGAAGCCGGGCTTCCAGGTCGAGCATCGAAGCATCGGACAACTGCGCTTTCCCGGGGAGCCCCGTTGTCAGCACGACCGTCTTTTCGGGAAACTTCCAGCCAAAGTGGTTGACGCCGTTGTTGTATCCGGCCAACTGCACATCTCGACAGTTGTGTCGATTGTAAAGACTGATGATCTCTTGAACGGAGCGAGGTTTCAGCGTGTCGAAATGAACCTGCCGGTATGAAGGCACAAGCACGCCATACAGCCGGATGATCATGCAAAAAAGCCAGGAGATTCCCAGGCGTCGGCAGAGGGTCGCTGCCAGTGACTCCGGGTTTTCCGAAAAACTCCCCGGAGAATGTTCTTTCAACACTGCCTGCCAGCTGCGACGAATCCCAAGAATGGTCAGATGGCGAGTGCCCACAGACTTTGAACTGCTCTCCTCTTCGGAAGTTGTGGAAACGAATTTTGCATGGGGCCTGAAAGAGTGTTCCTCGGGCAGAGCCTGGCTGTGTTGGGATGATGCTTTTTCTGTCGCAGTCGCTGTCGCAGTCGCAGTCGCAGTCGCAGTCGCAGTCGCAGTCGCTGTCGCTGTCGCTGTCGCTGTCGCTGTCGCTGTCGCTGTCGCTGTCGCTGTCGCTGTCGAGGTCGAGGT
>JANOZG010000367.1:0-10933 GCA_031429275.1 Planctomycetota bacterium | reverse complement strand
GGGGACTCACGTCCCCCGCTCGCCTAAATTCAGCCTCGCGCAGCAATCATCAGGGTCGTGGCTCTCGTTTCCTCCGCTTCACGCCTGAACAAACCTGCTGGGTGTTTGATTGTCGAAAGCTGCTTCTGGGCAACTCTTATTGCTGCAGATTGACGACCTCACCATCGATGCCTGCTACATCAGCAAAGGACATGTCTGAATCCTGCGATGCCGCTGGGATGTCGAATACAGGCACAGATCGGTCTTCGAAACTGACGTACTTTGTGGCAGGAACCTGTGTACTCGAAAAAGTGCGAGGACCGCCAATACACCCTGCCGCCAGCGTTACCATCAATCCGGCCAGCAATACGACATGTCTTTTTTGAATGTGAATCATCTTCGTCGCCTCCTTCAACCTATAGGAAAACCTTTCACAGTTTCACCGCTGAAGAATCACCGTGAAATCACGATCCGTCGAGTGGATAAAATGGAAATCCCCGGAATACGCGAGCGACGGGTTCCGTCTGAGCGGTGTTTTGCGGGATCAATCAGTCTGTTTTGCAGCGGGCTCAGTGAAGCAGCAAAGATTGCCGTAGTTTCGAAAACTCAGCCATCATGATTCGTCGTCCGGATAGACTGGCTGCAAACCAAGTTGTTGCAGCACAGCACGTTCTCTCCCACGCATGATGTTCTTTTCGTCAGGTGTCAGGTCGTCGTAACCGCAGATATGCAGCAGTCCGTGAATCACATACAAAGTCAATTCATTTATCGCCGACCATTGCCCGGACGAAGCCATTTCAACAGCCATCTGCGCGCTGGCGATGATCTCTCCTTCGATCATCGCGCCTTGAGCACGCAATTCTGAACGAGGCCCAGTGGATTGGCTGTCGATGATGCTGTCTCCATCTTCATCATCCGGACATTCGTCGTCGCCGTGAATTGCAAAATCGAGCTGAAAGCTAATCACGTCGGTGGGATAGTCGTGCTGCAGATGATCGCGATTGATCTTATGGATCGTGGCGTTATCGACAATCGATACGCTGATCACCGCCGAGGCTACCTGCTCAACCCGCAACGCATGTGCAATGGCGCTGGTCAGCTGTTTGATATCGACCTGAATGGATTCCTGGTCATCTGAAATATCGATTTCGAACGCCATGATTTTACGCTGTTCGTTGACCAGGATATCGGACGCGACCGTGATGAGCAGCCAGCAACGACTTGATCAAAGACTCTTCGACAATTCGAATTTCGTTCAACTGCAGATTGCATTCATCGAACTGACCGTCGAGCAGGCGTTTCATGGTGATCTCATGCACCAATGACTGCACTCGTTTTGGCGTCGGCTCTTTCAGCGTACGGCTCGCGCTTTCAACCGCATCGGCCAGCATCAGCACGGCTGTTTCTCGAGTCTGGGGTTTGGGGCCGGGGTAGCGGAACGTAGATTCGCTGGCGTCGGTGCGGTGATCCACGTCTGCCTTGCGAGTCGCTTCGTGATAGAAGTACTCAACCAGTGTCGTACCGTGATGCTGTTCGATGAAATGGACCAGAGGTTCCGGCAGGTTGTTTTCTTCTGCTAGCTCCAGCCCATCTTTGACGTGGCCGATGATGATCAGCGTACTCATGGCGGGCGCGAGGGACTTGTGGTGATTCTCCGAACCTTCCGTCATGTTTTCGATAAAGTATTCGGGTTTCAGCATCTTGCCGATGTCGTGAAAATATGCGCCCACACGGGTCAGCAGCCCATTCGCGCCGATCGCTTCGGCAGCCGCTTCGGCAAGAGATGCCACTGTCATGGAATGGTTGTAAGTTCCCGGTGCGCGGCGGGCCAGTTCCTGTAGCAGCGGATGCGAAACTCCAGTGAGTTCGAGAAGACTGATGTCCGTAACAATACCGAATGCCTGTTCAATAAATGGCAGACTTCCCGCGACGAGATAGCAGCACACGAGCGACCAACCGGCAAACTTCAGGCCCGTGACAATGATCGCCAGATTCCGCCATGCTTCGCCGTTGCCTTCGGCCTGAATGACACTGGTGCTCCAAACTGCGTAAAACGAAACGGTCGCAACCAGGAATCCGGCTTTCACCATCACGAGACGGGATTTAATGCGACGCAGTGGAATTGTGGATGTGACGCAGATCGTCATCAAGGTCAGAAAGTGTCCGGTGTCGCCAAGTGTGGCCATAGACACCAGCAGCGAAAGCAGAAACGCCGTCAGGATTGCAATGACTTGACTATAAACAATAGCTGTGATCATCACAGTGGCAAGGATTGGAATGATTTCAGCCCGCCAGGGATCGGTGCTCATGATGCAGCTTAGAAAAACCGCCGAGGAGCACATGCCGACGAAAATCACCAACCTTGAATTTTCTTCCAGCATTTCTGGTGCGAAGTATTTCAGAAACACGCCGAACAGAACAACTAAAAGCAGAACCAATGTGCCGATACTATTGACCTGAATCATTCGTTGATACGGCGTGACGCTTTGAAGGTAAGCATCATATTCTAACCGGAGAATCCCGAGTCCTTTTTCTGTCTCTGCAAGCTGGTCGCCGGCCGGTATCAGTACAGTCTTGTGAGGATATCGATCAAAGCGATGTTGTGCACCTTCTGAGGCGGCAATGAGTTCTGCTTTGGTGGCTGCGGGATCGATTTGAAGTTGATTCTTCAGGTTCTGTTGCAGCCAGAATTCAATCTGCGGCTTAATCACGGACAGTTTCGTGAGACTTGGCCATAGTTTCCCCAGCCGTCCGGTCTCCCGCAATTGTTCCTGAAGCAGCACATCGGCGAGAACCCCGTTTTGCAACAATTGTCCCGCTTGATTCACCACTTTGATGGTCTGATTTCGATTGACTGGTGTCGGGTCATCCAGTGGATCACCGGTAAGTCGTCTGGCATCCTGGACGGCTATCAATCCGAGATTGCGAGCGTCCGCCAGAAGTGTTTCGACTTCGGAGATCAGATCATCCAGACGCTTTCCTGATGAGGCATCAGCATCCTGCAGCGGATTACGCAACAAGCTGAACGCAACGTCACGTTCATTCACTGGCAACACGGCAAAGCCGAATGCCTCCAGAGTCGGCTGTGACAGCTTACTCACTGAGTCGGAGTTTGAGACTTCACTCAATTGAGCCCGCAATTGCGAGATCAATCGATCGATGACGGCTGGCTCCTGAGTCAACACAAGCGGCGCCGCGGCTTCAGCTTCGCGTCGAATGCGTTGCGTCTCCGCGACGTTTTCAACTTCGAAATCAATTCGGGACTGAACGCCGACATCACAGAACTGACCAGCGCGAAAGTGAAAGCGTGGTTTCCATGCCTGCAATGCGCACAGCAGCGAGAACACAGCCAGGATCGCGATCAGGACCTGCGAGAGTACGCGATAGTCCCGAAACGCAGCAATCAAACGATCCCACAGAGACGGTGTTGGGCGAAAGACGCGAGCTTGTGACTGACGCGGCCGCCGGGTTCCAAAGAACGACATGGAGGTATCATTGCCGACGGATTTGCGTCCGACTCGCAGACTGAAATCAGAGAATCTGACTGATCAGGATCTTGCAGGATCCCGATCTGTCCCCGTTTCGTACGCCGAAACTATCTCTCGAACCAGTCGATGGCGGACAATATCCTGTCCATTCAGACGAACAATCGCAACCCCAGGTATATGAGAAAGCCGCAGGATCCCGTCTTTCAGGCCGCTTTCGATGCCTTTTTCCAAGTCAATTTGTGTGGAATCGCCCGTCACTACAATTCGGGAATTCAGCCCCATACGCGTTAAAAACATCTTCATCTGCGTGCAGGTGGTGTTTTGAGCCTCGTCCAGAATCATAAACGTGTCGTTCAATGTGCGGCCACGCATAAACGCCAGCGGCACGATTTCTATGACATCATTGGCCAGATATCGCCGGACCTGCTCAGGGTCCAGCATGTCGTTAATGGCGTCAAGAAGTGGACGTAGGAACGGATTCACCTTGGCAATCATGTCGCCTGGAAGGAATCCGAGTTTTTCGCCCGCTTCGACCGCCGGGCGAACCAGCACGATCTTTCGGACATGTTCAGATCGCAAGGCTTCCAATGCGAGAGCAACGGCGAGATATGTCTTGCCAGACCCGGCAGGTCCGTCACAAAGGACAAGCTCCTTGTCTCGCATGGCGTCCATATATTTTTTCTGGCCGTCGGTCTTGGCTTTGATTTGACCAACGCGATCGCGGCTTGATCGCAGATCCGGGGCACTGCGGCCATTGAAATATCCGCCATTTTCTGAAGGGTTGAAGTTCTGAGACTCAGAGCGAATCATTTTGTCGTTTCCTGCCGGATCTTCGCCAAGCGAGCTGATAACATCTGAAGGCGCGAGTTCTGAATTGACATGCACGATTTCGCGCCATCGTTGCAGTGTTTCAAGACAATGATCGACCTGATTCGGTTCACCACTGATGCGGACCTGGCTGCCTCGGAGGACAACTTTCGCCCCCGTCACCTGACACAGACGGCGCAGGTTTTCATCACGCAGCCCAAACAGAGCTCGGGCTTCGTCGTGATGATTAAGTTCTAAAACAGAATCGGGCATGGAAAGATTTCAGTTTTCGGAATTCCGCTTACTTCTTTCTTGCCAGCAAAAACCTTGCCAGCACATCAGAATAGTTGTCTGCAATATTTACGCGATGGTAGTCAACTGCGGAGTCTCGAAAAACGATACGCAGTTGTTCAAGCCAGATTTGTACAGCCTGGCGATATTCCCTGGCAATGGTTGTGGGATCGACAAGCAACGGACCGGCACCTTCCAGATCGACGAATCGAACCGGACGATCAAACTGGAAATCAATTTCATTTTGTTCAACAAGGTGAAATACGGCCACGTCATGTTTGCGAAATCGCAAATGCTGAAACGCGCCTTTCAGAACTTCAGGATCCATGAATAGATCGGAAATCACAACCACCAGTGCTCGCTGAGCAATCCGTTCGGCGGCCTGATGCAATGCTTCAGGCAATCCGGTTTCACCTTCTGCTGTCATATTTCCTAGTTCATCGAGCACAAATTTCAAATGCGCCCCGCTGCGTTTTGGGCGAATTTCTTTCTGAAACGTCTTGCCCGCAGAATACAATCCAACCGCATCGCCCTGGCCAGAGGCCAGATAAGCCAGTGTGCCTCCCAGTCGCCGTGCGTAGTCGAGCTTTGTGGTGCCCTCGGCCGTGCTGCCATCTGGTCCGTAGTTCATTGATCCGCTGACATCGACAACCAGACAGAGTCGCAGGTTCGTATCGGCTTCGTATTCTTTAATGTAGAAGCGATCACTGCGTCCCCATGCACGCCAGTCCAGACGACGTGTGTCATCGCCAGGGACATATTTGCGATACTCGGAGAACTCCAGACTGGACCCGCGCGTCGGACTGCGGTGCCGACCGGATACGCTGCCAATCATCGGCGTTCTGGCGTCGAGCGCAAGTCCGCGCAGACGGGAGACAACTTTGGGATCAACGAAGTTACGCATGAAGGGATTTCAGAAAGTAGAATTTGAGATTTAAAATTTGAGATTTCAAATTGCCACTAACGTACTTGTTCGTCGTTCAGCTCTTTTACCAGTCGATCGATAATATCGTTGCTGGTGATCCCTTCCGATTCTGCATTGAACGTCGTTAATACACGATGCGTCAGCACGGGTTCCGCCACGGCCATGATGTCTTCGAGGCGAACCATATAACTGCCAGTCAAGGCTGCTCGGGATTTCGCTCCCAGAATCATGTACTGCACCGCTCGCGGCCCAGCGCCCCAGGAAACTAACGGCTTTAGCCAGTCAGGAGATTCCGGGAGTTTCGGCCTTGTCCGCCGCACCAGATCCACCGCGAATTCGTAAATGTGCGGCGGAACAGGCACGCGTCGCACAAGTTCCTGAAACTTCAGCACGGACGCGGCGTTGACAATGTGTTCAAGCCTTGGCACAGCACCGCCGGTTGTTGTTCGTGCGATCTCAAGCTCTTCCGCGCGCGACGGATAGTCGACGTTGATCAAGAACATGAACCGGTCCAGTTGAGCCTCAGGCAGGGGATACGTGCCTTCCTGTTCAACCGGATTCTGCGTCGCCAGTACAAAAAAAGGTGGTTCGAGCGGGTACGGTCGCCCGACAACGGTCACTCGATGTTCCTGCATGGCCTCCAGCATCGCGGCCTGCGTCTTCGAGGGGGCGCGATTGATTTCGTCGGCCAGAACGATGTTGGCAAATACCGGACCTTTGATGAATTCAAATTCGCGGCGACGGTCCGATGTTTCCTGGAGGATATCGGTGCCTGTGATGTCCATTGGCATCAAGTCCGGAGTGAACTGAATGCGACTAAAGCTCAGAGACATTGTTTCTGCAATGCGACTGACAAGCAATGTCTTTGCAAGTCCAGGCACACCCATCAGCAATGCATGGCCACGACCAAACAGGCAAATAGCCAGCTGTTCAATGACTTGATCCTGCCCCACGATGATTTTCGACAGCTCGCTCTTGAGCCTGCGGTAGACATCTCGCAATTCATCAATTGCGGTGACATCATCGGATTGAAGTGCGGGAGCCGTCGTGGTGGATGACATTGGTATCCTTGTTGAGCTTGAGTTCTGGTCTTTAGAACGCGTTTTCAGACCCGTTCTTAAAAATGATCAATTGAATTGCGAACGAGGAGCGACGTCCTGATCTGGATCAGGCAGCGGAACGGAAAAACTGCCGCCCTGATTCTTCATGGGAATCTCGAGATAGTTATTACCGGGATTGAGTTTTAGGAAATCTTTCAGTTGTTTCCATACGGCAAGCTGTGATCCCGTCAGAATTTCGGTGACCTTTGCTTCGCTAACTTTGTGTAATGGATAGGCCAGAAGCACGAGTTCTCGAACGTAATCGTCGTAAACCCCCTTCGCAGAACTCTTCGGCATCACAGGCTCGGTGAATTTCAAAACCTCTTCACGCTGCGCGGGAGTCAGCCACAATTCCTGATCGAGCAATGCAGTGACGGTCATTGCCCTGACATGTCGAAGCTGCTTTGTACGATCTTCCGATTGCTTATCTGCTTTGACAGTTCGTACGGCTTCAGCCCAGATTTCGTTCTGGTCCAAGCCATCCACAGAAATGTTCTGAGCAGAAAATCCAAAGTTTCCTCGCATCTGACCCATTTGTTCGATCATGTTATCAACTGTCCGTTGAGTCGACAGCTTCCAATCTGCCAAGGCGGTCGTGGTCGCACCTTTGCTGGCCACTGTCAGGTATTCAACCTGTTCGGGAGTCAGATTCAATGTTCGTTCAAAGTAGCCGATCCGCACGGCCGCGGCGTGCAGATATGTCTTCCGCTGAGTTACAACAGCCTGCTTGATAGTTTCAGCCCATTGCTCCGGCCCTTCGGACGATTGAAACATGATGTAGTTTTGATTTCCATTGCTGCCGGATGTGAGATCGTCCAGGCGTTCTTTCTGACGCTGATCCAGAAAATCAGCTTTACGCAAAGGCAACATCGTGTTGAGCGACTGATATGGCAGGTAGTAGTTTTGTCCCACGAAGGAATAGAATGGAGAACTGAGCTGTTTCTTTTCCTCTGATAAATGTTCGAGCATTTTTTGACGCTGTTCGTCGGACAGAAACAACTCCTGATCGAACACTGCCACGACAAATTCTCGAAACGCGACATTTTGACTTTCGGTGCGTTCTGCGATGGCGATTTTCAGTTGCTCCTTCTGGGCATCATTCAGAATATCCCTGCGAATGGATTTCAACAAAGCATCGGTTAGTTTTGTCCCCAGACCATCAGACTGCACAAACAGCAATGGTGTATTCTCACCAAATGGTCGATTCTGTCTGGCTGGATTATCGAGTTTTAGATACTTGCGGTTTTCATCTGCAAGGAGTTTCGTAACGAGCTCCTTCATCCCGGTCTGCTGCGTTTCATCCAACTCACACGTTTGAGTTACCCAGGATTTCATGGCACCGCTCAGTGCGAGTGTGCGGTCGGCATGTTCTTTTCGATCGGCGTCACCGGGTAACAGTTTGGGCTGCGGTGCCTCGATTGCTACCATGGCTCTTGCGGGAGCAGCGGGTTTTGGTTCCTCGCCGTTGAGTTCACGCACGACTTCGCCAAACAGATTGCCGATCTCTGAAATTAAATTACCGTCCTGAGGCATTGAATGCGGCATCGCCAGAGTAAAGGCAGACAGGACAAGTGGTTGCAGGATGAAAAGGAAAAAATCAGCACTCATATCATGTGCCAGTCTTACGAGGCAACGAAACCACACCTTCGAAGGATTGTGTGGACGAAACGGCTGGTTGGCAAGCAGTTCCGGGAACTTTGTCCCGCTAAAAACCGCAGACGATCTTCCTTTATGTGAGGATTGTCGCTAGAGACCCTGCGTTCTTAGATTAAAACTGTGAGCGATTTTGTTTGATGTTTGCTAAAAGTTGACGTCAGTTTGATCATGTCGAACGTCATTAGCTACGGAGATACTGCCCCCGTCCGTCTTGAATGTCAAACTTCGCATTTCGGCTGTCGGAGCGATTGATCATGATTGAAAACTGAACCGGATCTTCTTCGTCCAGTGTCCGGAATTGGGATGTTCCAGCGCGTGGAAGCAGAGTTCACTTTGTCGAAACAAAACAAACTATGAGCCGAACCATCGAAATCGGCGACATTCACGGATGCTCAATTGCTTTGCAAGCGTTGATCGGGGCGATCAGCCCACAGCCTGACGACACGATCATTCCGCTGGGTGACTACGTTGATCGAGGCATTGATTCGAAAGGCGTGCTTGACCAACTGATTCTTGAATCATGTCGCTCGTACTTTGAAACAGATACGCACATTTTTCTTCACGCGAACTATAAGCCGGATGTGCCGCTTGAACAGTTGGACGATAACACCATTCGCTGGTTGTCGCTGCGTGACGAGGTTCCTGCAAGACCACATTGTTCATGGAAAGTTGTGGTCGTCGGTCATACGCCGCATACAGAGGTCCTCGATTTGGGGTTCTTGATCTGTCTGGATACAGGCGTTTGGAAGGGCGGATGGTTGACGGCGTTAGACGTTGAGTCTGGAACGACATGGCAGGTGAGTGAAACAGGGGCTTTACGATGATGGGAGATTGCAACAATGAATGATCGAGTGTTTCAAATCCGCCAGCTGGCCGATGAACTCCAGCCACCGACTTCCGGCAAGCAGAACATTGTCTTGCTCGATGACGCTAATACAAAAGTTGTATTGTTCGCTTTCGCTGCCGGAAGTGGACTCTCCGAGCATGTCGCAACATTTCCAGCCATCATCCAGATCATCAAAGGTGAAGCTGCACTGACGGTCGGTGAAGAGTCAATCGAGGGAAAGCCGGGCACGTGGATTCAAATGGCTCCGAAGACACCACACAGCATCAAGGCTGAATCACCAGTTGTGATGCTTTTGACCTTGCTGAAATCCACCAGCCTGATGTGAGCGATGCCAATTGATGTTCGCCACATTATTTTTCGAAATCGCAGCAGGCATAGCAAGAAATAAAAAAGCCCTCGTCACAAGGAATGACGAGGGCTCGAAGTTTATTGAGAGAACCGACCTGCCTGCGACCACAAGTTCACTTTGGCACGAACAAGCGAAACCCATTCCGGGAGAATCTTGCATCAACCGCACTGCTTAAAGCAATGTGATGAAGAGTGAAGAATACTGCCGAACGAAGCCAGAGTTGAAATACTCAGAGGAGCAAGACACGTCTCAACAGAAACTGGAAACAAGTTTACTCACAGAACATCTTTTCTTCCATAGGCGTCCTCCAGATCAAGGAAAAACACTTTCACGGAAAAACAAACTCGTGTGGAAGTATTACAGCCAATCGACTGTCAGTCAATCAGAATTTCCAGTGATTGTTTCATAGTCCGGATACGACCTGACTGACGTGACATCTCGGTTGTCCTTTACGATTTCGGGGAGTTTGATCTACTGGATGTCGCGGCATCGGCAATCGCCAACTTGGTGTCTTTGGCCATGACGCTGGTGTGCGTCTTGAAGAAAGTTGCATTCTTCTGACCATGCAGGAGGTGCAATTGCGTGCTTGGCGAGCGACGAATCACTCTGCTCAGCTTTTCTTTTTACCAATGAACTGCACAACGGAGGCCAGGCCAGTGTGGAATTGTCCTTCAACTACGTCTCGCTCGATTTCCTGGCATAGAAGGACTTCACAATTTGGAAATTCCTTCACTATGTTTGCAGCGGTCATCAGCATGTCGGGATCTTTGGGGCCACCTGTGTTCCGCGGCAGTTGCGACATTGAATAGGCTTCGAGAAGAATGATTCCTCCGGGTTTCAAGCTTTGCTCTACCAGCGGGTACAGTCGCTGTCGAATAACACTCGGCAAATGCGCCGAGATCGAAACGACTGAACCGTAATGATTTGCAGGCGGCTCATATAGGGCAAGATCAGCAACCTCGATCCTGATTGCAACGCCTTTCGAGTCGGCAAGCTTTTGTGCTTTTGCAAGTCCCACTTCTGATCCATCGACACCGAGTACATCCAATCCCAGTGAAGCCAGAAAAACAGCGTTCCGCCCTTCTCCTTCCGCGAGGCTCAGTACCGGACCATTGAGCAACTTTGCATGTTCCGCAAGGAACGAATTTGGCTCAGTTCCGTAGGCGAATTCGTCGCTCCGATAACGTTCATTCCACATAATAATCTGTCCTCTGCCTTTATTTGCATCTTGAGATAGTCTGTCAACGTGCCCGATGGTCCAGATTTGTTTTCCATGATTCAGAGAGCGCCGGACACGCTGCCAGTTGCCGATCATCTTCATGTCGTCTTGGCTTGGCGTACAGTACTGAATTCGCCCACGTCACAGTGAATTCAGGAAAGGGACGATCCACCAGTTCGATCGTCATTCCGGCTTTAATCATACCCGCCTTCAAAACACGGTAGTACCAGCCCGTGCGACCATTCTGTTGCACGAGCACAGCCAGCTTCGGC
>JANOZG010000366.1:0-6314 GCA_031429275.1 Planctomycetota bacterium | reverse complement strand
GCGAAACCATGTCTATGAAAGCTGGAGTCTGGATTGATCACCACAAGGCGGTTCTCATTCGAATGACCAGTGAAGGCGAGGAAATCACTCAAATCAACTCCGACGTAGAAAAACCATTTTCATCGGCGGCTGGTTCCGGCTCGCACGGGGAGCACCCGAAGAATTACCAGTCGGAAAACAAACAGGAGCACAAATTCATGAGTCAGCTGAACGGATTCTATGATGAAGTTCTCAAGGCTCTTGATGGTGCCGACCCGCTGCTGATTCTCGGTCCAGGCGAGGCCAAAGGAGAATTCCAAAAACGACTTCAGCACCGGCATTTTCCGGCAAAAGCTATTGAAATCGCGACTGCGGACAAGATGTCCGACCGACAGATCGCTGCGAGAGTTCGCGAGCATTTTGAAGCCTAAGAAGGTCGTCGTTCACGGGGTGCAATCTTATTGTTCTGAATAGAGAGTATTGTCAAGAAGTATGGAGTCAAGTGGCTTGATCAATGCGCTCCGACACCGTCACGGTCAGTGTCAGGAGACACCGCGACTCAACGATGCATGGCACTTTCTGATACGCCAATTGAGTCGATGTCAGACTGCGGAGGTAACTCATGGCGAATTTCAGAAAAGTCTCTGACACGATGGGCGAAGTCTGTGTCCCGACAGACGTTCACTACGGCGCTCAGACGCAGCGAGCCCTGGAGAACTTTCGTATTTCCGGAATGCGATTTCCTCGACAGTTTATTCGATCGCTGGGGTTGGTCAAAGCGGCTGCTGCCGAGGTCAATCGAGACCTGAAGTTGCTCACGAAAGAAGTTGCCGAGGCGATCCGTACGGCGGCAAACGAAGTCGCAGCCGGGCAGTGGGACGGAGACTTCGTGCTGGATGTTTTTCAAACCGGCTCCGGCACATCGACCAACATGAACGCCAACGAAGTGATTGCCAGTCTTGCCAACGAACTGATCGGCGGCACGAAGGGAGATGTCGCACCCATTCGCCCCATGGAGGATGTGAATCGATGCCAATCTTCCAATGACGTGATGCCGACGGCAATTCACCTCGCCGCACTGGATGGAATCGATCGTGACCTGTTGCCAGCGATTGAGAAGCTCGCTGCGGGGCTTGAAGCGAAGGCCAACGAATTCCATGACGTTTTGAAACCCGGTCGGACTCATCTGCAGGACGCGGTTCCCATTTTTCTGGGACAGGAATTCTCGGGCTGGTCTTCGCAGCTGCGTCATGGCATCGCCAGAATCAAGTCGGCTCGTACGCATCTCCTGGAACTCCCGATCGGCGGCACTGCGCTGGGGACAGGCTTGAATGCACATCCTGAGTTCGCAGCCCGAATGATGAAAGTCCTGACAAGAACGGTAAATCGGGACGTTCGAAATGCAGACAACCTTTTCGAAGCGATTGGATCGCGCGATGCTCTGGTTGCGGTCTCGGGAACACTTAAATCGCTGGCAGTGAGTCTGATCAAAATTGCCGGCGACATCCGCCTGCTCGCATCGGGACCTCGAACCGGGCTTGGGGAAATCTCTCTCCCGGAGTTGCAGCCAGGCAGCTCACTCATGCCGGGAAAAGTGAATCCGGTGATGCCCGAGATGATGATTCAGGTCTGCGCGCAAGTGATCGGCAATGATGCGGCAGTGACGTTGGGGGGATTGCTGGGGCAACTGGACCTGAATGCCATGATGCCGCTCATCGCGCATAACATTCTTCAGTCCATCTCAATTCTTGCGACTGCGTGTCGCACGTTCGACGATAAGTGCGTTTCCCTTGGCCCGTCGGTATCGGACAAGCCCGACAACGTCAACGGAATCTCTGCGAACCGGGAGCGATGCCAGATGCTGGTTGAATCGAGTCTGATGTCGGTAACGGCGTTGGTGCCGATCATCGGATACCAGAAAGCGGCAGAGATTGCTCGCGAATCATGGAAAACTGGAAAAACCATCCGACAAATCGCAGGGGAAATGCACCTTGTCCCGGAAAGCATTCTGGATTCCGTGCTCGATGTGACCAGTATGGCAGGTGAAGTGCTGGTCCGCGACGAAAGTGTCGCAACCGATGAGTTGCGATGGGGCAATACACTTTATCTAAAACAATTGGATCGGTCAGTTTATTTAGATCGATGGCGGGATGATGGTGGCCACGAATGAAGGGCCTGTACGAAATATAGTGTCATCTGGTGAAATCGGATAATTCCCAGAGTACCCCTTTTTACGGAGCCGGACACATGGACGTCACGTTACTGAAGAAAACTGAGGAGTTGGCGAAAGAATTGGCACAGAATTCCTCGACGCTGGAAGATCTTAATCAGGTGATGTGGTCGTTGATGAAAACGACGATCGAGCGGATGCTGAATACGGAAATGGCTATGCATCCGGGACGGCGAGCACCTTCGTCGTCTTCGATTCAGTGTCGGCCACTGGAAGAACGACTGGTCGTGCATCCTCCGTTGCTGCACGCGACCGTGACTGCAATTCGGCCAGCGTCGCAGCGCCCACCAGAGAGGAGTGCGGGATCCTGTAATTCAGCGGCCGGAGCAATCCCACATGCAGCAAGAGCAATGGCCGCCCCTTGAATCTCGGGATTCGTCCAGCCGGGTAAAACTATGGCTCGTCAGGCCATAGTTTTCGCTGCGGAAGACCTGGCAAATTACCAGCCATAAGATTGCTGTACGCCAAAGCCGAACGGCGAGTATGTCCATGTCGAATAAGGAGTATGGTAATTGCCCGTATACGGAGAATACGTGTTGTGGTTTGGGTTCCACCCTGAGTAACGGGAATGCCCATATCCAGTGTCATATCCAGTGTCATATCCGTTGTTGTATTTGTATCCATGTTGATATCCGTGTTGGTTACCGTTTTGGTAACCGTATGGTCCGCGTCCGTAGAGCGGAAAGGCATTGCCCCTGTTTCCGGAAAAGCCATTGCCAATACCATTGCCGTACCCGTATCGCCCGCGACCATACGTGGAATAGCCGATCGAACCTCGTCCTAAACGAACATTGAATTGGTCACCGGATGGGGCGGCATTCCCAGTTGTCGGGATCATCGCCAGCACGCAGGCTGTCGCAAGTCCGGCAAGGAATATGTTTCGGATTCTCCATGCCTGAAGCAAATGTCTCATTGTGTACCCTTTTGAAAAAATGAATCGTGTTGGTTATCGTTGACGATGCAGAATGATGCAGTCGCCTGGCCCGGAAAGGGCCAGGCGCTGCTTTAAAGTTCTGCTGACACATTGGTCAGCAATTCATGGTTATTTATTGACGGCGGTGACCTTGGGAGCTCCGGTTGTCATCTGCCGGCTGTCGCGCAACTCAGCAAGCTGTGCTTTCGTCAGCACCTTTTCGAGTTCAACCAGCTTGTCCGCTTCCAATGAAACGAGCCGATTGTGGAGGCCTTCAATATCCCGGTTGAGAGACCGCAGATGGCTCGCATAATTCTGCTGAATCTTTTCCGCTGCAGTCTCCTGCTCTGGTGTCAGTGTGATTCCAGCACCTTCCACAACCTGTTCAACCGCGTCTGCGGGCTTTTCTGTGGACTGGTTCGTCTTCGCGTTGGTTCCTTCCAAAGCTTTTTCCGCATGTGCCACCTGACGTCGCTGCGCGTGAACGGCAGTTCGCTGAGTTTCCGTCAGTCCGTCTTCAACTGCCGCCAGAAGCAGGCATTCTGTCCGAATTGTCGCCATATACTTGGCACTGAACTGCTTCCAGACGACGTCGAGCTTCTGATCGTACGAAGCAATGATCTCTTTAGCCTTTGACTGTTGCTCATCAGAAAGCTTCAGTTTTTCCATGCATTCCGGAATCACCGTGCCCGTTGCAATTGCCGCGTGGGCGGCCTTGATTTCCGCGTCCTGTTTGCGTTCAGGCTTGACCTTATCCTGTGCAAACGCCTGTGACGAGAGACAGACGGCTCCTGCTGCCGCCAAAACCCCGGCTCGACGGAAGGATAACCCCGTCATCGCTGTTCGAAATCGACCTCTAACGTCACTACAAACATCCATCAATCGACGCATCGCGTACTCCTTCAATCCTGAGTCCTGTACTTAACCAAACGCACCACGCAGAACATCTGCCAGTGCACAATCCCCGACTTCCTGCATTCCCATGCTTTAGCACGAGCGCAACAAAAAAGGCCGGTGTGTGGAAATACTGTTTAGTATTTCCACACACCGGCCTACTTTTTATCCAGCCACTCGAAACGCATCATCAAGATGTTTCGAGCTGCCCTGTAATCAGTCGTCCGATTTTCACTACCGTTATCGCAACAGCGATGCATGACAAGCAAAGACATCGCTTCGTGTGAGACTCTAACGCGCGCTCGACCGATGACAATGGCGGAATCCAAAATGATTGAAAGTTAATCAGAAGTGAACTGGAAGAAAGGGTAGAGCGACAGTTCGGACCAATTTTAGATGAACTGCTGAATGTGAATTGGTGACGCGCACCAGTGATGCTATGATGCTGGAGCACGTTAGACGAATTGAATTGACGATTCTTTAACGGCACGTTCATTCCGGATGACGAACTGAACCGCGTGGCAGCACGCGGGTTAATGAGTAAGCCGATGTGGTGAAATCCTTCAGTGGATTTCACCACATCGGCTTTTTTTATTGACTGTGTATTGAGGATTGAGCAAGAGAAGGGGGATTGTCATGAACTACATAAGCTGGTTGGGCTTGGGCTTCGCCGTTACCGGTCTGCTGAGTCTGTTTGCTTCCGGTCTGGGTTATCGCCTTGGATTGTGGGAGTTCAAAACAGGAATCAGTCTTGTGAAAGCCGGTGGCTATCTCAGCGCGGCGGCAGTGGTGGTTTGTCTTGCCGGTTTAGGCGTCTGGCAAGCCAGGATATTTCCGCAGGGAATGATTCCTGCGATTGTTGGCCTTGTAATTGGATCTGGTGTCCTTGGATTGACGCTTAAGTGGAAACACAACCTGTCGAGCGTGCCGTATATTCACGACATTACAACCGATACAGAGAATCCGCCTCTCTTCGTCGCTGTGTTGCCGCTGCGAGCCGGTGCCGACAACTCTGCAGAATACGGCGGACCAGATCTTGCCAGGCAACAGAAACAGGGATATCCCGATCTGAAGCCAGGCTTTGTCAGTCTTCCGCCCGTCGCAGCGTTTAGCGAAGCATTGCAGGCGGCGAAGGATATGAACTGGGAAATCGTGGCCGCCGAGCCAGCATCTCTGCGCATCGAAGCCACCGACACAACTCTATGGTTCGGCTTCAAGGATGACGTTGTGGTGCGAATCAGTCCAGACCAGACAGGCAGCCGCATCGATGTGCGTTCAGTCTCGCGAGTAGGCAAAAGCGACGTCGGCACCAATGCCCGTCGGATCATTGCCTATTTAACTCGATTAGAGTGAGCTGTTTTTGTGCTGACGTGACCAAGCGTGAATCCCTGCGGCAGCAATGCCAACTCATACTCGTGAAGCATTACGATGTCGAATGACCCGCTGATCCTGGTATTGAACGCTGGTTCATCGAGCCTGAAGCTTGCGGCGTTTACGGGAAATCGCGTAGAACTGCGAGCTCGGGTCGAACGGGCGTGTCACACGGTCGGCGAGTGCCAATTCTGGATCGTAGACGAGGACGGGCAAGTGAGACGGCAGGGGACAGTTTCAACCGCCGACGGTTCGTCGCTGCTGCCAGTCGTGCTCGACACACTCGCCACCCGTTTTCCACATCGACCTGTTTCGGCCGTCGGACACCGAGTCGTCCACGGAGGGGACCGGTTCACAACGCCGGTTCGTGTTACTCCGGAGGTGTTGTCTGCAATGGATGCGCTCGTCCCGCTCGCTCCGTTACATCAACCGCACAACTTAGCCGAGATCCGGGCGGTGGCGAGTCTTCTCCCAGGTGTGCCTCAGGTTGCTTGCTTCGATACAGCATTCCACGCGACGATGCCGAAGCTCGAACGTATGCTGGGTTTGCCGCGTGCATACTTCGACAAGGGAGTGCTGCGTTACGGATTTCATGGTTTGTCTTATGAGTCCACTGCCGATCGCTTGGCGGAGATCGATCCGCGCGCCGCAACTGGCCGGACAGTCGTTTGCCACCTTGGGAGCGGGGCCAGCCTGTGTGCCTTGCTGGCCGGAAAAAGCATTGCTACGACCATGAGCTTCACTCCGCTCGATGGTCTACTGATGGGCAGTCGTGCGGGAGCGATTGACCCTGGAGTTATTCTATATCTGCTTCGCAACGAGCACATGACGCCCGACCAGGTGGAACGCCTGCTCGACCGCGAGTCTGGGCTGCTCGGAGTGTCCGGGATCAGTTCGGACGTGCGGGATTTGCTCGCCAGCCCCGCA
>JANOZG010000365.1:0-8148 GCA_031429275.1 Planctomycetota bacterium | reverse complement strand
GCGTCAGTGGCAGGCGTAGCTCCGTGGGTCACGCCGAGCGATGCCGGTTATCTCATGGGCAAACCCGACGCTGGAAATCCAAAACATAACTACACCGATTCCTCATCCTCCGCAACGAGCATGACGGCCGCGATCAAGACGTTCAACGGTGCAGTCAATGTTGATGCCAACGGTGTGCCAGTTTCAACTGTGGCACATGAACTTCAAGCCAAGGGCTGGCGTGTAGGAGCTGTTTCGTCCGTGCCAATCAGCCACGCAACTCCAGCTGCGTCTTACGCACACAACGTTTCACGCGATGACTATCAGGATCTAACTCGCGACATGCTGGGACTGCCGTCTGTGCAGCATCCTGCCACGCCGCTGCCAGGACTGGATGTCGTCATCGGTGGGGGATACGGAAATGACGGCGACGCCAGGAAAGGTAACGAGAGCCAGGGGACAAACTTTGTCGAAGGAAACATCTATTTGACTGATCACGACTTGAATTCGGTCAGCGTCGACAATGGCGGCAAATACGTCACGGCAGTAAGAACTGCGGGGCAAAAAGGTTCGCAGATTCTGCAGGCAGCAACCGCAGCGGCTTTGAAAGGAAATCATCGCTTGTTGGGATTCTTTGGCAATGGCCAATACAACGGCCATCTGCCATTCGCAACCGCAGATCGACGCTACGATCCTGCACCGGGCGTCGCGAAAAAGGGCGAAACGTATTCAACTGCAGACATTGAAGAAAACCCGACGCTGGCCGATATGACCAATTCTGCGCTGGCAGTGCTTGGCCACGACAAGAAGCCGTTCTGGGTCATGATTGAATCGGGAGATGTGGACTGGGCGAATCATGATAACAACGTTGACAATTCTATTGGAGCAGTCAACAGTGGCGACGATGCAATCAAAGTCATCACGCAATGGGTGGAAGCAAATAGTAGTTGGGACGAATCGTTGCTCATCGTTACCGCAGATCACGGCCACATGTTGACTCTTGTGAAGCCAGAGTTACTGATTCAGCCGCAGTAGGTGCAAGCACACGAATACCGTGCTGCTCGCCATGATCACTTTTCCCATGCGAATCCGGGCATGTCTTTGACGTCGATTGCAAAGGCATGAAACTGGGTGGGCGTTTCTGCCACGTAGTCATTATCAGTGGCAATCCACAGCAGTCGCCTGCCATCAGAAAGGGTCGGACCAAAGGCAAGCCCTTCCCATTTTTCCGGACACTCAGGTCCCGCCAGTCCCCAGCGTGGATCGAGCAGGTCAAGCAACAGTGTTTTTCGAACGGGCACTACATTTTCGGGCAACGCATCGCCTGGTAGTGATGTCAGTGAAGAAATGTCAGTCGCATCTTTTGTACTGACCCGGTAAATCCTTTTAGTTTGTGCCTTGTGGCCTGCCTCTCCGTCGCGTTCAAGGACCAGATAATCTTCCGTGTTGACAGCCAGCAATTCACTGATTCCGTTTTTGGCGTTTTCGGCCACATATGCGAACTGTCGGCTGGTACCAGAAGACAATTCGATATCCACGAGCCGCAGTACACGAGATCGATTTTTCTCTCCCTCAGCGTTGATATTACTATCCTGCAACAGTGATTTTTGTGTGGCAAGGACAAGACGACTTTCGTCAGGAGTGATGGCAATTCCTTCCCAACCTCCATTTGCAGATCGGCCGGTGGAATTGAGTTTCTCCTCAAGCTTCGAATCGGCGGATGGGTGAGCGATTGAGAAGCCTGTTGGCGTGGTGATGGTGCGCTGACGTGATCCAGACAAATTGAATTCACAGAGAAACGGACCATATTCATCCGAGATAAACACGGCGCCAGCAGAATTGACTCGCACACCTTCTGGATCGAATCGCAAGCCTTCTGACGGGTTCTTCAGGTCGAATGCATCAAAAGCGCCGACGAGCGCACGACCGCTTTCAGTTTTAAACATTGACGTTTGCAACAATGTGAATCGTATGTCAGACGATTCTGCTGGAATCACCGTCAATTCGATCTGGTGCAAGCGACATTGAAACTGCGAGGCGCCGTCGAGCGGACCTCGATCAGGCAGGGCGAGATAGCGATTGCCACTGACATGTTCCAAGCCTCCGATTGCGCCAAACAGATTGTGTGGAGTCTCGTTACCGATCGTGCCTTCCAGACCAGAAAGGTCTTGAGTGTCTCCAGCGACTGAAACAGAACCGAGATAGTAGACCTCGGCAGAAACAGGAACGGGAAAAAACAGCAGGAGATACAAAAGACACCGAAGCAGTAGCGGGGATTTCATGCAATTATTGTCCATCCAGATTATTGAGACACTAGCGTGTTTGAAAGCACTGGTGAGGAAGTTTCTTTGGTCAACAGTCAGCCGCAGGCGTACTCGTTGTCTTCGTTTCGAGTACGCCTGCGGCTAACTGTTAAACGAGTTTTGTGAAAGTACTTATGCACCAGTGCTTGTGGGTATCAGAGTCCCACAAACTGAGCTGATTCCAACGCCAAATCCAACGACTCGGGCTGGCCGGCTTTAAGCTCAGCAGTCAAGGTCGTGCTCGCGTTGTAGAATTCGGGCAGAATCTAGGACCGACCTTCCTGAGCGACAGGATTTGGGAATTCGGATCAGCTTCAAGATATGTCCTGATCGACACTCCGTTGAAACACTGAACATGTCCCTACTGAAAAACGTGAGACAGAAGAATCTAAGAGCTTATCGCGCGTTGCCATGTCACCACTGATCCTTAACAAAGTCAGTCACGGTCGGGGGAGGTTAAAAATGAATTGTTAAGGAAATATGAAGCTTCATGGAAGATTCATAATTGCGAAAATTGCGTTCGTTTCAGGGGCACTCAAGCAATAGATGAATCTTTGGGCTGCCCGAAAGTGCTTGTTGGAACGCGAAATGTTAAGAGGCTGAGAAAGACGCATCTCAGACAGTTGCGGCACGTGAAAGCCAATTCGCAGACTGTTATGCTAAAACCGTCAGAGCATGTTTGTGCAAGGCAAGAAATCAGAGCGTTGCCGATTTGGACACGAGGGAATACTGGAGTGATAATTGAACGTAACTGAAACTAACGTCGTCTGCCCTGGCTGCGGTTGTCTGTGCGACGATATCTCGCTCACATTCGATGAAGGGGGCATCGTCAGTTTCGAGCCGTCTTGTAAATTGGGTGAGCAATGGTTTCGCAATCATTCGGATGCCGTTCAACCGGGTACCGAAATCAACGGGGTCCCGGCTCAGTACGAAGCAACGTTGCAGAAAGCGATTGAATTACTGGAGCGAGCTGACTATCCCTTGATCTACGGACTGTCGCGCAGCTCCAGTCCGGGTCAACGAGCCGCCGTAGCGCTGGCCGATCGGATTGGAGCCGTTGTGGATACCACAGCGTCGATGTGTCACGGCCCGTCGATTATGGCTTTGCAGGAAGTCGGCGAAGTGACGTGTACTCTTGGTGAAGTTCGCAACCGATCAGATCTCGTAATCTTTTGGGGCTGCAATCCTGCGGAGTCACATCCTCGACACGCGGAGCGGTATTCGGTTTTTGCGAAGGGGAGATTCACTCCAGAAGGCCGTGGCAGTCGCAAAATTGTCATGATTGGCGACGCCGACAAAGTTGCAAACTGGAAATTATCCCCTGCAGGCGGCGAGCCGGATTTGATCATACCGGTGCCGCCGGATGGCGACTTTCAAATTGTGACTCAATTGCAAGGACTGCTACAAGGCGTGCTGTTGGGAGAGGTATCACCTTTGCTGCTGCAGTTGATGGAACTCATGAAGAATTGTCGTTACGGAACGGTCTTCTTTGGTCTGGGGCTGGCAGGGTCAAGAATGTGGGAAGGATCCAAGCCGCAGAATTCAGGACATATTCACGTTGCGGCTTTGCTGAAACTGGTCGCGGAGCTCAACGCAGTCAAACGCTTTACTGCGCGTCGCATGCGAATGCAAGGTGACGTGTCCGGTGCAGACAACGTGTTGCTATGGCAAACGGGATACCCGTTTGCCGTCGATATTGCACGCGGCTATCCTCGCTACAATCCCGGCGAATTCTCAGCAAATGAACTGCTGGAACGGCGAGACTCTGATCTGTGCGTGATTGTCGGAGCGGAAACGATCCCGTATTTTTCAAACGAAGCTCGTGACCATTTAAAATCCATCCCGACGATTGTGATTGATTATCCGAACTCGCCCCTGGAATTTACGCCCACCGTCCGTTTTACAACCGCGGTTTACGGGCTGCATGCGGCAGGAACGGCGTATCGCATGGACAATGTGCCGTTGCCGCTCCGAGCCCTTCGATCTTCGCAATATCCAACAGATGAAGAAGTCCTGTCCGATCTGCTGGCAGGATTCAGGGGTGATTGACTATGCTGCGGCGAAAGATTGGTGAGCGGTAAGGCGTGAGCCCTCCGAACAATGGTAAACACGCTCGGAGGGCTCACGCCCTGCCGCTCGCCTGATTTCTGCAAGACCGACAGAAGGAAACCTCCCTTGGCTGAAAAACGTGATTTTGATGAATTCCTGGAAAAGTTTCAGAAGCACCGTCAGGTCATGGTGGAGGAACTGCATAAAGTCATCGTCGGCCAGGACGACGTCATTGATCAGATTCTGGCTGCGATTTTTACCGGCGGGCATTGTCTGCTTGTGGGCGTACCCGGCCTCGCGAAGACTCTTGTTGTCAGCACAATTGCGAAGTTGCTGGATGTCAACTTTCGACGCATTCAGTTTACACCAGACCTGATGCCATCAGACATCACCGGTACAAATGTGTTGGAAGAAAGTGAATCCGGTCGCCGCGAATTTCGGTTCGTTGAGGGGCCAGTCTTTACCAACATTTTGCTGGCAGACGAAATCAACCGCACGCCGCCGAAGACTCAATCAGCCTTGCTGCAGGCCATGCAGGAGCACGAAGTCACAGTTGGGCAAACTACATACAAACTACCGGAACCTTTCTTCGTCATTGCGACGCAGAACCCCATTGAACAGGAAGGCACGTATCCGCTGCCCGAAGCGCAGCAGGACCGTTTCATGTTCAACGTGAAGGTTGACTATCCGACACTGGACGAAGAAGAACGAATTCTTGAAGCCACGACATCCGGCGAACGGCAGGAAGTACGCAAAGTGCTGTCGGCGAAGTCTATATTGTATTTGCAGCGCCAGATCAGTCAGATCGTGGCGAGCCCCTTCATCATCAGCTACGTGGCGCGACTTGTTCGAGCAACGCGGCCGAAGGATACGGCTGCACCAGAGTTCATAAAACGACTTGTTGACTGGGGTGCTGGTCCCCGAGCCGGGCAATATCTGATCGCAGGTGCCAAAGCAGCCGCGGCTATGGCTGGCCGCCCCAATGTCACTATCGCCGATGTTCGCAAAGTCGCCATCCCTGTATTGCGACATCGCGTATCAACAAACTTTCAGGCTCAGGCGGAAGGTTTTGAAATCGACGACATCGTTAGAAAGCTTGTCGCAGAAGTACCAGAACCGAACATCCCCAAATACGAAAAGTAAGTCCCAACAAGTGCAGACGATGTGGCAGTCGCTGGTTTTAGCAATGCAGCACTTTAACGACCACGCCAGTCATGTCGTCGTGTTGTTGCATGTCACCCGAAAACGCCTGAATTGCCTTGCGGATGGAATCAAAAATCTCAGCTGCAGACTCATGTTCATGTGTAGCCACAACCTTCATGATGCGATCTTCGCCAAAGAGTTCTTGATCGGAATTATGGGCTTCACGAAATCCGTCGGTCAGCATGAGTAGAACATCCCCTGTTTCCAGAGGTACTGTAGCGGCGGGGGCGTATTCAAAATCGGTTGAGCATCCAAGCGGAACACCGCTCGTTTCTATTCGGAAGTGTGACTGGTCATTGCTCCTGACAATCAGAAGATGCTCACCAGCGCCACCATATTTCACTGAACACGATCCAGCGTGTAATCGCGCCAGCGAGAGAACTGCAAACTGACTGTCGAGATTTCGCCTGCAGACCAGATTGTTGCAGCAAGTCAGCATTTCCTGAACATCCGAATGACTTTCGGCAAGAACTTCCATGTAAGCAGCGATCGTCGCACTCAGGATGGCTGGGCCAAATCCTTTTCCGCTTACGTCACCGACTGCCAGTCCAAGTGAGCCATCGGGAAATGTCAGATAATCAAACCAATCTCCACACGTTCGTCGAGCAGGATATGATCCGCCATAGATATCGAAACCAGGCAGCCGCGGATGGGTTGACGGCAGCAGCGCTTCCTGAACCAGGCGAGCAAAATTGATTTCACGATCCACATTCTTTCGGTCCGTGACATCCAGCGCCACTCCGATTGTTCCTGTAACATTCAATTTTGGATCCAAGTATGGATCAATTCTGGCATCAAAATGTCTGCCTCGCCACGATGTTTCGATCGACGAGGATTTTCCCTCCAGAGCTTCTCGGTGTGCGGCCAGAAAACCATCCGACTTGCCAGCTATCTGGAAGTACTCGTCCAGCGTCTGCCCCTTTAATTGTTCTGGAGCCACTCCAAGCAACTGCAGTCCGGCTCCCGCGACGGTGTTGACCATCAATTGGGAGTCTGTTGTCCAGATAATGGCCGGCACATGGCTGAGCACCTGTGCAAACTTGTTTTCACGTTGCGTGACTTCCTGCTGAAACTGATGACGATCGATTGCATACTGAAGGACTCGAGCGATTGCCGATCCGGGATAAGCGCCTTTGACCAGATAGTCCTGGGCGCCATTACGAATAGCTTCGGTCGCAAGGCTCTCGTTATCGGCGCTGGTCATCACCACCACCGGAATGTCGTGTTCAGCGGCAAGTATGTGACGGCATGTATCCAGACCTTCACTGTCCGGTAGCCACAGGTCCAGCATGATGACGTCGAAATGGCAAGTGCAAAGCTGTTCGAGAGCGAGGTTTAGAGTTGTACAGTGAGCAAGGGTGTATTCAAATTGTTCGATTCGACGCAATGACTGCGTGACGAACATATGATCAACCGGGTTGTCTTCTACCAGCAGGATTCGCATGCGAGACTCCAGAAACTGCGGCAAAAAGAAAAGAAAGAGCAGTCAATCTGCAGATACTTCAGCGAAAAACTAATACACTTCGGTCAGAAAAAGCACCTACTTGCAGGTTTGTCACCGACCCTAGTGTAGACTCCTGTTTATTCGTTGAAAAGCGATTTGACAGGGGTACGATGGCGTTTAGTGATTTTTTAATTCATCAGTGTGACCGCGATTTCGTGCCGATGAGTGGCAAGTTTCCTTCTGTTGCGGTGTTGGTCGACTTTTTCTGGCTCAGGACAGCCGAACAAAAACAGGGCTATCACACCTTGTCGATGAATGTCGCAGAACGAAGGCAGGAAGAATGGATTCTGCGACGAGAACCAGAAGAGGAGCTGAAGAACTTTATTCAACAGATGACTGGACGTGACGAACGGATGCGAAAGCTTCCGCAGGAAGTCGATACCCTCGCCTGACCATGGCGCAAACCCGACACGTGTTGATTTGTCGGCTTTGGTATGGAAACGATTCTGGCAATGAAATCATTGATGCCATTCGCAGACGCCGGCAATGAACTGGTCCGATTTGCTTTGAACGCATTGCCATCCGGTGTTGTGGTCATTGATTCAAGCGGGACGATAGTTTTCGTCAACAGTGAAACTGAGCGACTATTTCATTTCAAACAGGATGAATTGTGCAGCCAGCCTGCCGAGATTCTGGTGCCAGTCCGTTTTCGTGAACGGTATCTGCAGTTGCGCAACAGGTGCATGGACCAAACAGCAACTCGAAGTGCCGTTGTGGAACGTGATCTTCGTGGTCTTCGCATAGATGATGTCGAATTCCCGATGGAACTTCGTTTGTCTTCATTTGAGACCGGCGATGGTTTATTCGTACTGACTTCGATCATTGGCATTTCAGAACACAGGGAAGCTGAGCAGTTACTGCCCGAGGATATTGAGCGAATTCGACGAATCTTCAATATGTCGCTCGACGCGGTCGTGACCATTTCAGAGGACGGAGCTGTCACGGACTGGAACCCAAAAGCTGAAAGCATGTTTGGATGGCAGCGTGACGACGTTCTGGGTCAGAAGTTGTCTGACCTGATCATTCCTCAGCGATACCGCGAGGCTCACGAGAATGGTTTAAAGCGGTTCCTGAAAACCGGCGAAGGCCCTGCACTCAACAAGCAGCTCG
>JANOZG010000364.1:0-24939 GCA_031429275.1 Planctomycetota bacterium | reverse complement strand
TCTAGCCGTTCTTCCCGCAGCACTTCTTGTACTTCTTGCCGCTGCCACAAGTGCATGGATCGTTCCGACCAACTTTCGGCTCATCGTGACGAATTGTTTCGGGATGCTCGTACCTTTGATCCAGGACCTCGTCCACGGATGCGCGGCGTGCCGGAGCCTGACGATTCACCAGATTGCTATTGTAGAAGGCCATGAATTGGTTCATGCCGCTTTCCGAGGTCATATCAAAGCCGTGTTTTTTGCCCATCGCAAAAAATGACTTCGCCATGCCGAAGTTAGATTCGTCACCAAGTAACTCCTCAAGTTCGGTCTCCGCAGCTTCATCCAGTTCAGCAACAATCTTCGCAGCCACTGGAAGATTTCGCGTGCGATCGATGAATCTCCAGAACGCGCGAATTTCGCAAATCACAGTCGAGGCTTCAGAAGCATCCATTGTGACTTTGCGCGGGAAGATATCGAACAAGACTTCATTGCTGCACCCGAGCGTCATAGTTCCCACTGTTTCGCCGACGTTGCTGGCGGCATACTCCAGATACAGAACTAGATAGTGAATTTCCGGCTCGTTCGACAACTCCAGGAATTCAGGTGACTTGGAAAACTCTTCAGTGATTGCGTCGATATAGCTTCTCAGAAGGTTGTCGTCGAATTCCCCTGATTCTGTATCTTCAACTGAAGTCATCACGTCAAACATTGGTCATTCCGTTCAATTCTGAATTTGGCGTTCTGGTGAAATCGCCAATTGTGGCAGCGCCGCTGAAGCGCGTCAAAGGTGAGGAACAGAGGTGAGGAACAGAGGTGAGCGCATGGATGTCCAATTCCTGGCAAGCGTTTGGCGTTTTGGCTGGTCAGGTCCGGCCGCTCCGACTTCCTCATTCAGAGGAATGATTCCTGGGTTTCACTTCGAAACGTGAATACCCTTGAGATTCGGAATCCAGCGGCCTGTCCGATGGCAGTAATCCCGATATTCCGCACCAAACACTGCCAGCAGCCAGTGTTCTTCCAGCTGCATCCTACACATTGAAAATGCCAAGCCGATTGGAAGCATGATCATCGCCGTCTGCCACGCACTCAGCATCATTGTGAAACCGACAGAGGCAAGGAGCAATCCTGTTTCAGACGGATGCCTCAAAATGGCATAGATTCGATTTGTTACGAGTTCAGTGCTGACCGTTTCGCTGCAAAATCCGTTGGCCAGCGATTTCAGCGACATCGATCGTATGATGCCACCGGCGACCACAAGGCCAGATCCGGTGGCCATAGAAACGTCGCTGGCAATTGATCTGCCGAGCAAGAATTCCGTCAGACTACTCCACTGTGTGAACAAAAACAGCAGCGACCCAGCAAGCGCAGCGAATTGATACACGCCAAACGATTTCAACGATTCTGTTCGCTGTGCCGTGTGACGCAGCTCAGCGACGCACATCAACGAACTGGCTGCAACAAGCAAAAGGAACGGCAGTATCGCCCCGCTTCCGTGATCCACCAAAGCCAGAGGAGCTGCGACAAGCACCGCGTTGAGAATCACGATCCCAGTGATAGGCACCGCTGTCGATCTGTTCGAAGATTTCTGGCTAGGATTCATCGTTTGGTGCCGAAGCCAGAAACGCAGTCACCTGGCTCTTTCTAAGGCCCATCGCGTTTGACACTTCCAGAATCCGGCTCTTCTCATGTTCCTGTAATGGACACTCGGATTCCAGAATCTGCCTCAGGATGTGCAGCAAGTGAAACTTGCCTTGTTCGGAAAATTCGCTGGTTTGAGCCTTGAAGAATTTGAGTGTGTCAGGAGCCGCATTCTGTGCCATCTTAACATCGTTGGCGATATCCTGTCGTTCAATATCCATATCGACGGCATCGCTTACAATCTCCTGGAGTGCCTTCAGCGTAGGTGCCGTGACACGTTTCACGTCTAACAGGAACAATACGGCAAGGCGTCGGAATTTCTCTGCCGTTTTCTGTCGCTCAACTTCCGGATCGTACGACAGAATTTCGGTCGCAAAAGTTCCGGCACAGCTGCGGCATTCAATGTAGCCACCAGCGGTCCCGATCGGAATCAGAGGAATAAAGTACAGAGTGAAATATCGTTTCACTTCCTTCTGATTGTATTCCTGCTGACGTTGACAACGAGGGCAATTGAAATTCCCACTTCCAACATGGACTTCACGCCCCCGAGTTCCCCAAATGATCATCAGTCACTCCTGCGTAGTTGATGGGATTCGCCTTACGGCAGAGTAGCGAAGTCAAAATCAGGCCACAAGTACACAGGATTCGAAGCCCATCAAATGCGGAAATTTCATTGAGGATCGTATCCCAACGGCTTCAGAGGGAAGCGTACGACAACAGCCTGATGTTTTCCATTCAATGTTAGTGACGGGAGTTGAAGACTAGACGGATTGGGGCTTTACTGGCCTCTTGACTACATTGCTTCCTCAACTTGTAGTTGCAGCCTCAATAACGCGCTGGCAATCAACGCCTTGAACAATTCGCCTCTAGCCGCTGAAACTTTCTGGCAAGGATGAAGAAAGGCCCGCTGGGTGAAGTGGCTCGCAAAGAAAATTTGGGATGGCCAGAATCCGTGAAGTCGTATTCATTGTCGTCTCGAAGGCAATACTTCCGCTGATCGGTGCCGCATGCTTCAGATTGTCCTGTTGATGTTTATTGTGCTCGACCCGTTTGGCAACCTGGTGACGATCAATTCGTTACTCCACAAGTTGGAGCCCCGGAAGCGCAAACTGGTCATGTTGCGAGAGAGCCTTATCGCGATGGCCATCTTGCTTTCCGCTGTCTTTGTCGGCGGCCCAATCATGTCGGCACTGGGGCTGAAGTCTTATGCATTGGGGATTGCAGGAGGCATTGTGCTGTTCATGATTGCAATGGGAATGGTCTTTCCGGCTCGACGAGTTGCCGACGAAGAAGACGTGGGAGATCCCGTGATCGTTCCCATCGCGATGCCCTTCATTGCGGGGCCGAGTACCATTTCTCTGATCCTGTTGCTGGCTGAAAGACACGACCGAATGACCGTTGCCACTGCCGTGTTACTCGCTGGATCCGCGTCGGCCCTGATCCTCACGTTGTCTCCAGCAATTTACGCATTCCTGGGAGTTCGCGGTTCAAGAGCCATGGAAAGGCTGATGGGAATGCTGCTGGTCATGATGGCTGTTCAAATGGTGCTGGACGGGATTCATGCGTATCTGAAGGCATTTTGAAGCAATCCCATGATCTTCCGGCCTCCTCTTCGACGCTCGGGCAACCTGTATTGATGATCTTTTCAAAGCGGATAAGCGCAAGACTCATCTTGCGACAGATGGATTGAAAGACTTGTGCGTCACAACCTCATTCGTCACGCGACAAATGGTGAGTCCTCTGTTTAGAATAGTGGGATCGAGTCTGAATTCTCCCTTTGGAACTTTCGCCATGCGTATCAACGTGATTTCTCTGCTCAGTATTCTGCTACTCTTTCCTTCGGTTTCATCGGCTGACTCAGCTGATGGATGCATGGATCTCTATTTCATCGATGTCGAAGGTGGCGCGGCGACGTTGATCGTGACTCCGGCGGGTGAGTCGGTGCTGATCGATTCCGGTTACCCTGATAATCAGGGCCGAGATCTCAACCGCATCATTCACGTCGCCAAAGATGTCGCCGGTTTGAAACGAATCGATCACGCTGTTGTTTCGCACTGGCATCTGGATCACTACGGCAATCATGCTGCATTGGCGGCCAAGTTTGGAGTTGGTACGTTTTGGGATCGCGGCATCCCGGATACGCTGGCAGAAGACCCCAGCTATCATGATCGCATCGCCAATTATCGCGCGGCTTCTCAAAATGCGTCGAAGGCTCTGCATGTGGGCGATTCGCTGCCGCTGAAGTCGGGCAAGACACCACTGACAGTACGCGTGCTGACTTCAGGCCGAGACGTTGTCACTGGTGAAGGTGACGCGAATCCGTTTGCCGATAAGCACGTCGCTCAGCCTGACGACCCGACTGACAATTCGGCAAGCCTGAGTCTGCTGTATTCGTTTGGCAACTTTCGATTTCTGACCTGCGGCGATTTGACGTGGAATACAGAAGCTAAACTTGTGACACCGCGCAATCCTGTGGGCAAGGTTGATCTCTTTATGGTCACACATCACGGGCTGCCCGTCAGCAACAATCCTGCGCTGGTGCTGGCGATCGATCCTGTCGTTGCCGTCATGTGCAATGGACCGAAGAAAGGTGGCGCGGAGCAAACGATCAAGACTCTGCGGGAAGTCAAATCATTGAAAGATCAATTTCAGTTGCATCGCAACGTTGGTCTGGATGCGTTGCTGCAGACGCCGGCTGAGTTCATCGCCAATCAGCAGGAAACAGCGGACTGCAAGGGGGAATGGATTCTGGCAAAAGTTGCGGCCAATGGCGCGACTTATACAGTGCAGATAGGAGCCCAAGGCAAGAAGCATGCTTATGAAACCCGTTTGAAATAGGGCATACTGAACGAGGCGTGAAATTGCTGTTGGCGAGCGGTTGGGCGTCAGCCCTCCGAGACTCTCTGCTGTGCCCCACGGAGGGCTGACGCCCAGACGCTCGCCGGATCACGCGGCCTTGCGGCGAGCCTTGGCGTGGCGGAGCGTGCGATATTTTAGCTTCCGAAACTCAACGAGCATCTGTTGCGCATCGCGGTACCTGTGGCGAGGATTCACGTCGATTGCCTTACGCATGAAGTCGATGAAGTCCTGATGAATGCGGCCGCGAAGTTTGGCATAACCTTGTGCCGGCCATTCGAACGGCCATGCAGGCCATTCGCCCGCCAATAATCGCCAAACGATCAGTCCAATCGAAAACACGTCAGAACGAAACGATGGTTTGCCCATCGCCTGTTCCGGAGCCATGTATCCCACGGTTCCGGTGCCGCCGCCCTGAACCGTTTTTTGTGAAACCTTTGCGATTCCAAAATCTGCCAGACGCACGCGGTTGCCGGCAAACATGATGATGTTTTCCGGTTTGATGTCACAGTGGATCACGTGAAACTTATGTGCCTCTGCCGTGGCCATCAGAATCTGCTCAACGATTTCAAACGCGGTCTCGGTTGAAAGTCGACGTCCCATGCGCTGCAGCAGGGTCTCTTCACCCAGTGGAAACACGACGACCAACCGATCATCGATAATACTGGCGTCTTTGATCGGCAGAATATTTTCGTGTTCAAGCTTTGAGGTGGCTCGAATCTCTTTGCGGAATTCGGACAACACCGCTTCGGTCGTGTGCCGAGCATGTGGGATCTTGATCGCGACGCGAATGCCTTGTACGGTGTCCAAAGCCTGATAAACAGCGGCAAATCCGCCGGACCCGATGCGTCGTTCGATCTTGTACTTACCTACCTTCTGCCGAATCTTGAAATCGCCTGACACTTTTTGACCGCTGGACATAATTCGGCGTTGCGTCTTTAAAAACGGTTACGAGCCCGACCACCAGGGAACTCTGCCTGCGCTGGGGGACGGGGAAATATAGGTTCGCCCCCTCCACATTCGGCGAGTCATGACGATGAACAGGATTGCGTTTTTCGTATGACGCACAAACCCCGCAGATTCACATGCCGGCCATTGATCTCGCTGCTATAACCGACAAAGGTTATGGTGGAAGTTGAGGCAAAAAACGCAGTGAGCAATTTGTTTCCCGCCACAAAAGACTCAAAAAGTCACAAAAACGAAGTCCTCGCAGCACCGCTTTTCGCGAGTTTTTATGCTTTTCGTGGTGATTAGATTTCAGTGTTATGTAGAGTTCACTGAGTTGGCTGGAAACTTGTCCGACGGAATGCCAGTCAGAAAAGGGCCAAACTCTGGACTCGGGGGTGAAGTGGGTGCTTTCCCTTCGCGAAGCGATGAAATCCTCAAAGACTTTCTCCGTAGCACGCAAGTGTCCTGAAGGATTTGAGCAAATCGTGAGAAAACTCCGCTGAATTCACGCAGTCTTCGCGAATTCCCCAGGCTGTTCTGGCGGAGAGAGGCCGGTTTCGACTACCCTTCCCGATCCGCTGCGCTGATGGTGCGAACGGGCTGGTGGGACACGAAGTCACCGGTCTGGCCTTTTCGCGATCGTCCAGAGTTGAATCAAAGATTTTCAGCGGGTATCCCTGGTCGCCTCAAGCGACGATTTCCACTATGACAGATGTTGGCGACGAAAACAAAAGTCGCTGCATAAATTGATCGACTGATTCGATATATGACGCTCGCTGAGCTATTGCAAAATCGTTTTCGTGCGGACCTGAGACATCGTGGTGCAGCTTACATTGAGGCTGAACGTATCACTCTGGTTCGCGTGACTTCAGAGAATGTATTCGGACTTGTGATTGACGGTGCAGAGTATCAGACTCAGCTTCGTTATCAGCCGGATGATGTCAGTCTGTTTTGCACGTGCGACCAGTTCGCGAAGAGCAAGGTCTGCAAGCATCTGTGGGCCACGATTCTGGCGACAGATTCTGGTGGCTACGTGAATTCATCATTGCGCCCTGGCCGCATGACACCTTTCATGGCGCCGAACGCGTATCAGCCGATTTCCGTTGATGATCTCGACGCTGGTCCCGATCCAGACGCAGGTGCCAATCTGCCACGTGGCAAAGCACGCCCCAAGGCGCAGCCTGTGCAGCGAACTCTGCGGCCATGGGAAGCGCGGCTTGTGGAACTCAAGGACAATATGAATGGTCCGACCGATGGCCGCAAGAAGTCTGATCCGGAAGAACGGCAAATCTTTTATGAAGTCGATCTGGAAGCCAGCAAAGAAGCCGGCAAACTTGTGATTCAGGCGTCTCAGCGACAGCGTCGAGCGGGCGGGCAGTGGGGAAAAATCAAACCACTCAAAGTACGCCCGGGCGAACTGGACCATATTGAACACGAAGACGATCGCACGTTCCTGTCATATCTTGCCGGAGCGATTCCGGAACGTAACAACTGGACGACTCAGCAAGCTGAACTTCGTACGTCAGCGCATCGATTCTATGTGCCGTTTGAACTTGGCCAGCTGGTGCTGCCTGATATGTGCCGGAGCGGTCGACTGCGCATTCTGGGAAGTGACGATGCGGGTGAGCAGCTTTTGAATTGGGATGATTCGGACGCCTGGGAACTCACGATTCGCGTCCGTCGTGACACGGAAGTTGAAGGCTGGAAGGTTGCTGGCTTGCTCATTCGTGGCGAAGAAGTCATGGAACTGGCCGACGTCCCGCTGGTTGTTCCTGGCGGCTTTGTTGTGACGAATGATTCTCTGGGTCTGCTGCGAGATTTTGGCGCTTCTGAATGGATGAAGGCGCTCACCGACGGTGGTGCATTGCATGTTCCTGAAGCCGATCAGCACGACTTTGTTGATCGACTGCTGGATATCCCATCGCTGCCTCGACTGGATCTGCCGAAAGAGCTGCAGCTCGAAGAAGTTCGAACGCAGCCGTCGCCAGTGCTGCGAATCACATCGCCGCCGATGAATCGCTGGCGGAACGATTCGCTCAGCGCGGAAGTCATCTTCGACTATCTCGGCACGCCTGTGTCGGGCGGCAGCGCCCGATGGGCTGTGGTGCAGCGTGAAAGCAATCGCTGCATCATTCGAGATCGTCAGTTTGAAGGTTCGTGTTGGGAAAAACTGCGTCAGGTTGGCTTCCGTCGCCGTTTGGGTGATCTGAAGCTGCAGGTCAATGTCGAAATCGCACGACGCGATCTCGGCCGCGCGGTGCGTGAACTGGTTGATGGTGGATGGGCGATTTTTGCGGACGGAAGCAAAGTTCGTCAGGCTGGCGGAATGCGGTTTCGCGTTACGTCAGATCTGGACTGGTTCGACGTTCATACTGATGTTGATTTCGAAGGTCGCAGTGTCTCCTTTCCGGAACTGTTGCGTGCTCTTGAACGCGGCGATTCGACCGTGCGTCTGGACGACGGATCACTGGGCATTCTTCCGGAAGAATGGCTGGAGCAGATTGGTCTGATTTCGGGTTTGGGCACCGCTTCCGAAGATGGACTGCGGTTTTCAACATCGCAGGCCGCATTGCTGGACGCCTTGCTGGCCACGCAGGACAACGTCGATTTCGACGAAGGCTTTGCAGCTCTTCGCGAACGCTTCCGCAACTTCAGTGGTATGGAACAGGTTCTGGTTCCGGATACGTTCAAGGGCGAACTTCGCGGTTATCAGCAGGAAGGCTTGTCGTGGATGAAGTTCCTGAGCGACTTCAATTTCGGCGGCTGCCTGGCGGACGACATGGGTCTCGGAAAGACTGTGCAGTTTCTCGCTACGTTGCTGCGTCGGCTGGAAGACAAGAAGGACGCACCGCCTTCGCTGGTTGTCGTTCCACGGTCGCTGATGTTTAACTGGGCGAGTGAATGCTCGAGATTTGCGCCAAGCATCAAGTACATGGAATACACCGGTTTGGAGCGTGCCAATCTGCGAGCTGAGTTTGAAAAGCATAACCTGATTCTGACCACCTACGGCACCGTGCGACGTGATATCGCCGTGCTGAAGGATGTTGATTTTGATTACGTTGTTCTTGACGAAGCACAAACGATCAAGAATCCATCGTCGCAGATTGCTCGATCATCTCGTTTGCTGAAATCCAACTTCCGATTGGCATTGAGCGGTACGCCGATCGAAAACAATGCGGGCGACCTGTGGTCGATCTTCGAGTTTCTCAATCCGGGCATGTTGGGCCGCAGTACGGCGTTTCGATCGCATATTGCAGATCCTGAAAGCCGTGAGGCTCGTGATATGGTAGCCAAGGGGCTGCGTCCGTTTATTCTGCGTCGTACCAAGAAGCAAGTGGCCGCCGAACTTCCGGATCGCCTGGAAGAAACAATCTACTGTGATATGGAAGAAGAACAGCGTCGGCTCTATGACGAGTTGCGAATTCACTATCGCGATTCTTTGCTGGGCCTGGTGCAGGAGCAGGGACTCGCCAAATCCAAGATGCATGTTCTGGAAGCGCTGCTGCGTCTGCGACAGGCAGCGTGCCATCCAGCGTTGCTGAAACGTGGCGACGAACAGGAGCTTTATGCGAAGCTGGATTTCCTGATTCCGCATCTGCAGGAGTTAATCGCCGAAGGTCACAAGGCGCTTGTGTTTTCGCAATTCACCAGCATGCTCAGCATTGTGCGTGAGCATTTGGATAAGCAAAACATTACGTACGAGTATCTCGACGGCAAGACTCGCGACCGTAAGGCACGCGTCGAACACTTCCAGGACGATCCTGATTGTCAGGTTTTCCTGATCAGTTTGAAAGCGGGCGGTCTCGGTTTGAACCTGACCTCTGCCGACTACGTCTTCCTGCTCGATCCGTGGTGGAATCCTGCTGTCGAAGCACAAGCGATCGACCGAGCACACCGCGTGGGACAAACTCGAACGGTGTTTGCGTATCGTTTGATCTGTCGCGACACGGTCGAAGAAAAGATCGCTGAGCTGCAGAAGAAGAAACGACAGCTGGCCGATTCAATTCTTGCGGGCGACGATTCAGGCAGCGTGCTGCAGGATCTGTCCATGGAAGATCTGGAGTTGCTGCTGTCGTAGTATTCAGATTCTTGTGGGGCAGGCTTCCAGCCTGTCAATCGTTCCTGAAGTCCATTGTTTACGAAACGTCAAGGCAGGCTGGAAGCCTGCCCCACATCCAAAACGAGTGCGAACGATCTGATCATTGTGCGTGTACTGTGGCAGATGATTGCAATTTGATTCTGGCTCAGGCACCGTGATCGTGCATGTGGTCATGGTCGTGCATGTGGTCATGGTCGTGCATGTGATCGTGGTCGTGCATGTGATCGTGGTCATGCATGTGGTCGTGATCATGCATGTGGTCGTGATCATGCGAATGTTGGTCACGCTTTGCTGGCGCGGATGTGGAAGTACTGATACTGCCCGCAAATGCCGATTCAGCCGCTCGATAAATGTCCCGGAGTGTCACGCCCGTTTCGCGGGACAGGCGAGCGCAGTCTTCAAACTCGGGCGAAAACGTTGGCTGCAGGCCGGTGCGCCACGCTCGCTTGCCCTTCACTTTGCCCCACGGTGTCGCCACTTCCACGATGTCGCGTTGCTGGACACTGCGTTGGATCTGCAGGCGGCGGATGCCGAGAGTACCGGTTTCCCTGAAGAGAATTTCTTCGCAGCGTGCGACAAGATCAGCACGACAGAGCACGCTCAGCAGAATTCCGGGACGGTCTTTTTTCATCTGGATCTGAGTAATAAAGACATCCAGAGCGCCGGCGGATTGTAATCGTTCACGAACGTGGCCGATGGTCTCACCTGGCACGTCGTCCAGATTCGTTTCCAGCATGACGACGTGTTCAGTATCAGCGGAAATTGTTGCACTGCCAATGAACACACGCAGCACATTGGCGCGTTCGGGGAATGTTTTCGTGCCGCAACCGCAGCCTATCGCTTCGATCGTCATCGCCGGCATTGAACCAAAACTGTCAGCCAGAGTTTTGACAATTGCAGCTCCGGTTGGCGTTGTCAGTTCAGCTTCGATCGGAATATCGGCCAGCGGGATTCCTTTGAGAATCTCCGCCGTCCCTGGAGCAGGTACAGGACAAATCCCATGATCGATCTTCACAAATCCGCGGCCCGTCGGGACGGCATTGCAGACGACTCGATCGATTCCCAGTAAATCAAAAGCGACCGCAACGCCGACAATGTCTACGATTGAATCAATCGCACCGACTTCGTGGAAGTGGATCTTTTCCACGGTCGAACCATGAACTCGGGCTTCCGCTTCGGCCACGGCAAGAAACATCTGCAGTGCCAGTTGTCTTTGTTTCGCGGTGAGATCAGCGGCTTGCTCCACGATACGGCGAATATCTGTAAAGTGCCGATGAGCGTGCTGTTCGGGATGATCAACAAGAGCATGCAGCGATCGAAAGCCGCCTTTGATGACGGTTTCCACTCGGAGAACGACGCCGGGCAGATTCAGAGAAGCAATCGCTTTGCGAATGACGGCAACGTCGGCTCCGGCATCGATGAGCGCGGCGAGCGTCATGTCGCCACTGATTCCGGTGGCACATTCGAACCAGGCAATTCGCATCTTCCACCTCAGTTTGAAAACGATGGTGGGCCGGCGCTTGCGTAGCTTGCTGGTTCCACCCTACGACAGTCGAACAATTACAGATCGAAAATGCCTGTGGGCCCCGGCGCTATTCTTTCTTTGCGGCACCCATCGTGCGGATACGATCCAGTGGCGAGCCGGTCATTGGAGCCGATGCTTTCGGGGCAGCTGGTGCTGGTGCTTCTGCAGGAGCCGCTGGTGCTTCAGAGGCTGGCGCTGCTGCAACAGGAGCGGCTGGCTTGGCGGCTGCACGAATCTTGTCGAGCGGCGACCCACCAGCAGCCGGTGAGGCCGCCGCAGCTGGCTTCGCTCCAGCGGCGCGGATCTTGTCGAGTGGCGAACCACCAGCGGCAGGCGCAGCGGCAGCCGGTTTGGCACTGGCCGCGCGGATTTTGTCGAGCGGTGAGCCACCACCGGCGGCTGGAGCTGCAGCTGGTGCAGGGGCTGCTTTCGCCGCAGGTTTTTCGGCGTGAGCTGCTGCCTTCTTTGGCTGCGGAGCATCAACAACTTTCAGATAGCTTGTATCGATGTCGTACCAACCGATATCAACGGGGCCATCAAACTCCACCAAGGCGCGGCAGCTCATATTGACCGTTTTCACTTTACCAGTCAGGTTGGCGAAACGTTTCAACTCTGGCGCGTTGGCGACAACAACCCACTTATCAGTCAGTTCTTTTTTCAGCCGTTCAGCTTTTTCGATGGTCGACACGGTTCGTTGTTCCTGAGTTCGTGACGCAGAAGTAATCGAGAATCCAGTGAATCGGTATTCTGAGGCAACCGCAGCACTCTTTCAAGCAGGGTCCGTACCGCAGTTTGCGGTCTCTCGGCGGTAGGATGTTGAATCCGGGCCCCAGAATTCACAGGGCAGCAGCCGGATCTGCTAACTTAGACAGCTTTTTGGATACCTTTCGCAGGTAATGATGCCAACGTTACTCTGTTTTCTTTTTCAGCCGTTCCCGGTACGCCATTAGCGTCCCTTCAGGATCAGACTCAAACGCCTGTTTGCAGCCTTCGCAGCAGACGTAGTAGGTTTTTCCGGCGTGCTGCACTGGAATCGTGCCCAGACCGCCAGTGACGATGCATTGGCGTTCGCCCGTGTTGCCGTTTGCCAGTCGCTCGCCTTCGCGGGTCATGCCGATTTCGTATTGCCGACGGAAAGCAGCTTCTGGGCTGGGACTTTCTTCGATGAGCATCGTCATGCGAATCTCATTGATTTTTCGAACAGTGAAACGTTGACGTGGTTTGCCGGATTGAGGTGTTGTTTCGAAGACCCAGTAATCCTGCGGCGAGTTTTTCGATTGAGTGCCGGATTCTGATGACGGTGGATTTGCCGGTTCCGTCATCTCCAGTGCGATCGGAGTTTGATCCGGTTGACGCAGTTCCATAATGGGCCGGGAAGTTTCGGATGCTGTGGCCAGGAAGACAGTGGTCGATTTTTTACCGGGCTCAAAGCTCAGAAGAAGGCAGGGGACTTTGTCATCGAATTGCCAAACCGCGTGAACTTTCTCCGACCAGGCTCCTGAATTCGAGCCTCGTTTCGGTTGTGCTACGCCTTTCCAATCGCCGACAAGAAAGGACAGAGGCGTTAGTGCGGCAACGACGTTTTCGCGATTCAAGTCGGCTCTTGAAGCTAGCAAGGATGGAGTATTGCTGGCGACGGTATGAGATTCGTCTGCCATCCAGCCTGATGCAATCAAAAGCAAAGGTGCGAGTAAGAGAATGGTGGTCAGAGTTCTCATGGCTTCAATCTGTTTTGCAAAAAGATGACAGGCTGGAGTCTGCTGTGGGATCTGCTGACGCTGCATTCACTTTGAGCAAAACTTGCAGCTTGCAACGTAGCCTAAAGTGCAGCATACAATTCCAAGCGAGCTGCGTCGATGGGTGGGTGCCTTACTGCACAATGACGCGGGCTTGAGGACTTCCAACGGCAAGCGGGGTACGTAAGTGCACTGATTTTCGGTAATCGAAAAACATACTTCATCGGATTGACATCCCCCGCTCGTCGAAGCGATTTCGATCGGCAGAAATTGCCGGAATGCTGCCGAGACTTGATTAGATGGGTTGTGCAACAACATTTTGAGTCTGGGACTCACAAACGGACAAATCGCTATGCTTGGCATAACTGTCGGCCAAGCCCAACAACGCATGATCGATACCCCAGAAATTGGAGCGATCGAAAGTACCCCGTTCCGATGATCAGATACGGAAGATCACAGAGATTTGTTGTGTCCTGAATGAACGACGGAACGTTCAATGCAAAACCTTGCATATTGGCCTTCCATCGTTTGACTCACATTGCAGATCTGGGCAATACGCCCGACGAAAAATCGGTGGATACCATGGAGGGTACTATGCGACCAGCACACCAGGTGTGCCTGGGCTCGTTACAAAAACTGCTTGCTCCGGCTGTCATTTGCCTGACAGTTTTCAGTCTGAGCGGCTGTGTTTCTGTTTCGACATCCGGCCCGGTCTGTCAAAGTTCTGGAGCTGACGGTCAGACCTGCGGGGCAGAGGCTTGTAGTTTCGAAGGACAGAACGATGTGCCTCGTGAACTGCGCAAAGTGTCTCTGCCGGAATACGTCATCGAACCTCCAGATGTGCTGTTGATTCAGACCGTTACCAACATTCGTCCAGCGACCGCTCCGGTGGAAGTGGGTGAGGCGTTGTTGGTTCAAGTGAATCGCACGATTCCGCTGAGCCAGACAGAAGAGTCTGTGTCCGCACAGTTCAAAACCATCAACGGCATGTATACGATTGGTTCAGACGGCTATCTGAATTTTGGTCCGGAATATGGCAAGGTTCTGGTTGCCGATCAACCGCTGGAAGTGATTCAGCAGCGAGTAGATTCGCATCTTCGACAGGTGCTGACGAATCCTCAGGTTCTGGTGACATTGCCAGCACCTCAAAGCAAACAGTTTGTAGCAGGCCCGCATTTGGTGCGTCCGGATGGAACGGTTGGCCTTGGAGTTTATGGCAATGTCTATGTGACTGGCCTCACACTGCAGCAAGCTCGTACGCAAATTGAACAGCATTTAAGCGAATATATTAATCGTCCCGAAGTTTCTATTGATGTGCTGGCCTACAACAGCAAAGTCTATTATGTGATCACTGATGGTGGTGGCGCAGGGGAACAGGTTTATCGTATTCCAGCGACAGGAAACGAAACCGTTCTGGATGCGATCGCGGGTATCAATGGTCTTCCGTCAGTGGCATCGAAAGGCTCGATATGGATCGCTCGACCATCACCATTGCAGTGCAATCCTGACCAGGTTCTGACTGTGGACTGGAATGCAATTGCTCAGGGCGCTCAGACGGGAACAAACTATCAGGTCTTGCCTGGTGACAGAATCTATGTGAAGGCATCTCCGTTCATAACTTTTGATACAAAGCTGGGGCGATTCACAGCTCCGATCGAGCGACTGCTTGGCTTCACAATCCTTGGCAACGGTGCAGTAAGATCAGTTCAGGGTAAGCAGGCTCAAAGTTTCTAGTGGAATAACGAATTACAAAGTGATGAAGTGTGTCGCGTGTGCATTGGGGCTGATGGTAACTGTGACCACAACACGCTTGACTCAGACAGGACGACGCAAATGACCAGTTTAAAGACACTTCAACTTTCTGTTCTGATCACTGCCATTCTGGGTTGGGAGTCCGTTGCCTTGGCACAATTTGGTGGTCGCCAGCCTGGCGGTTCTCCGACTTACAGCCCGTACTTGAATTTGCTGCGAGGTGGAAATACTGGTGTCGGCCAGAACTACTTCGGACTTGTTCGCCCGCAGCAGGAATTTGCTCAACAGAACCAGGCGTTGGGGCAGGGACTCCAGACTCTGCAAATGCAGGCCATGCAGGGCGGAAATCAGCCTTTCCAAGGCGGCTACGGATATTCGCAACTGGGAGCAACAGGCCATCCTGTGATCTTCAACTCGTTTGGAACGAGTCGGTTTTCGGGGGGCTACACTGGCGGCGGTGGCGGATTTGGTGGCGGTGGCTTTGGCGGACAATTCGGCGGTGGTGGTGGCGGCTTCGGTGGACAGTTCGGCGGTGGCGGCTCTGGTGGTGGCCAATCGAACTTTGGCGGAGTTGGCACAACCGGTGGTGGCTTTGGCGGATTTAACTCTGGCGGTGTATCTGGCCACGTTCCGCAATTCGGCGGTATTGGTAACACGTATCAACCGGGACGCTAGTGGATCAGAGGATTCTAAAGTGGTTTCGCTTCGGGCCTCAACGAGTCAGAATTGAGTACACGGATTGAACTCAAGGATCGTAAAGATGGATCTTCGAAAAACAGCACGACGACTTCGCCTCACTGCAATCGGCTCCCTGGCACTTCTGGGGGCAACGGTAATACTTGCTGGCGATCGGCAGCACGAACAGCCTACTCGCCCACACATGTCAGCCGCATGTTCGCCAAACTGGGGTTTCAATCAGACCTGCTGGGGCCGCTTTCCGGAGATGCCTTCATGCCAGACTTCTGGGTGCGACACTGGTGCTCAGGGATACGACAACTATCCGTCAAATCAGATGCTCTATACACCTCAGAGCCCGATAATGGATCAAGGTTTGCAGCATGGTTCTACGGCATATGGACCGGCGCAGCCTCCGATGAGTGTGTTTCCAGATTCAGCACAACCTGGCGTTGAAACATTGCCCAATGGTATGTCTACGACGCCTGTGGAGTCGACACCGTACTCGGGTGGAGTCCAGCATTCAGTGCCCTCAGTCGTTCCGGCAATTCCTCGCGAACACACCCAGCCCACATCGCCAATAAAAAACGCTCCGACAGGTCTGCCTCCACTGCCTCCACTGCCTTCCCCTCCCATGTCTGTTCCGGGGCATTCAGCGTGGCTGCCAGACAAGAGCTTCAACCCGCAGCAGTTCACGCCGCCTGCCGTAGTCTCCAATCAGGCATTCCAGTCAGGATCACGATACGGAGTCAATAGCCGCTCAACGACGACTTCAAAGATGGTTCTCCCGCCAGCACAGGTGGTTTCCGGATCGCTGACAAACACCCTGGTGAATAGAAATACTAAGTCAACGGCGCCGACAACGAATTCTGCGGTGCCGTCTGGACGATACGGATCGTCCGCGAATTTTGGGACTCAGGGATCCTCTGCAAGGACGTCCACGATCAATCACCATCTCACTCAGAACTCCCCGAACTCTGCGTTGCCCAGCGAAAGATATGCTCCATCCAGTAGTCCAGCCGCGACATCGCGGACTCCTGTCTCGTTTGTGTCTCAAGGGCGTGCGCTGCCGAAATCTGCAGGTTCGGCCACGTCGTATCGATCCGGCAGGTCGATGCCTCCAATTGTCAATTCTCCGCCTGCCAGATTTCTGCCGACACAGTTGCCAGCCATGCCAGATTACTCGACGATGCCTGCTGAGTCACTCCGGAGTACTCCATAGTACTTCAACCTTGTCGCAATTGAATTTGATCGCAGGGTGAAGCGAACCGGTTTGGCTGTCAAAGTCTCCCCGTTGTTTGCTCAATGAGAACCAGAATGCTGCCAGCGTCATTGATTGCCGCCAAGCGTGATCGTCAGGAATTGAATGACGAAGAAATCGCGTTCTTTGTCCAGGGCTATGCTTCGGGCAGCATTCCTGATTATCAAATGTCTGCGATGGCGATGGCCATTTACCTCAATGGAATGTCCTTGCGTGAAGTTGCCACGCTGACGTCTGAAATGCTGCGATCCGGGACGCAGTTGAAATGGCCGAATGATAGGATTCCTCGTGTCGACAAACATTCGACCGGCGGGATTGGTGACAAGACGTCATTGATTCTGGCACCGCTGTTGGCGGAGTGTGGAGTGCAGGTGCCGATGTTGTCCGGGCGAGGTCTTGGTGCAACCGGCGGCACATTGGACAAGCTGGAAGCTATCCCCGGATTCCGCACCAATCTGTCGCTGGATGAGATCACGCATCTGACGCAGACGGTCGGGTGCATTATCACGGGTGCATCTTCCGAACTCGCGCCTGCGGATCGCAAACTCTACGCTCTGCGCGATGTGACAGCGACGGTGCCATCGATTCCGTTGATCACCGGCAGCATTATGAGTAAGAAGTTGGCAGCATCGCTGGAAGCCTTGGTGCTGGATGTGAAATTCGGCAGCGGTGCTTTTATGAAGACACGCGAACAGGCGACGGAGCTGGCTCATTCGCTTGTGAACACCGGGAACCGCATGGGCGTCCGCACAACAGCGTTGCTCACCGACATGAATCAGCCGCTTGGCCGGATGTGTGGCAACGCCGTGGAAGTGAACGAATCCGTGGATGTGCTCAAAGGCGGCGGACCGGAAGACGTGAGGCTGCTGACAATTGAACTTAGTGCCGAGCTACTCGTTTCCGTCGGGATCGATGGCACCATGAACGCAGCGCGCCAGCGATGTGCGGAACTGCTGAACAACGGGGTAGCCTTTGATCGCTGGTGCCGCATGGTGCGTGCTCAGGGCGGCGATCCGGATGCAGTACTTTCCGTAGCCCCGGCGAGCGAACTCACAGCCGATCGTGCAGGCGTCGTATCCGCAATCGATACCGAGGCGCTCGGGCTTGCGATTATCGAACTTGGCGGCGGCCGTCGCCAAATGGGTGACGTGATCGACCATTCCGTGGGCCTCGAAATGCTCGTGCGACTCGGTGATGTCGTCAGCGTCGGTACGCCGCTGGTGCGCGTCTTTTCAAAACGTCCGGAAGTTGTCAATGGGGCGATTCGCAGTGCAATCACAATCAGCGCCGTTGGCGATGCGCCGTCGTTAATCGTTGAACGGCTTTGAACAGACTGACATTCTGAACCACAGATAGACAGGATGAACACAGATTGACGGTTGATAATGATCGAACAACCTCAATGAGTGAGTTGCAAATTCGTCTCGACTTTATTTCACTTCATGCACCGCTCTTTCATTGCGACTTCGGACCGCTGCGGTGCAATGTCTCCGCAGCCAGCTTCTAACATGGACGCGCAAGAGCGAATGCTGTGGGCATAAAACTTGTGGGCAGATGAAATGCGACTCATTTTTCTGCCCATAATTTTTCTGCCCATAAAACTGCCGCACTCTCGGCTGGTTTCAAATTTGAAGCCGAGCATTGAAATTGGCAACCGCTGAAGTTTTAACGCAGCGGTAGTGCCCATGCCAGACGATTGAGTACAATCAGGATGTTTCAGTTTCAGGGTAGTTAAAGACCGAGGCCACGATGGGGCGGACTTGTGCAATCTGTTTTCGAGAGCGACCGCATGAACGCTTCGGTGGAAAAGGCTACGGGGCGAGGGTCTGCAAAGAATGCCGGAAACTCCCGAAGTCGGAACAGAAACGTATTTTGGCGGAGCACGAAATCGTCAGGTTTCTGGATCAGACGAACATCTCGGCAAAGAATATCGGGCGGCTCGAAGATTCAGTGTCGATCGAAGATCCGGAATTCCAGACACTGCGAAAGCTCATTTTAGAAATTGCCCGAATTGCACCTCGCAAACGCAAACGCTCAATCATCCTGCGATCAAAGTCTCCGCTGACCTATTGTCGCGCGGTCGATGCTCTACTGGTCGATGAGGTCGCACTTTGGTTTGATGAGTTCGAGGTTCGCGAGAGACAGGATTTCATCACAGATATCGAATTGGAGTGGCTGAATGAGGATCTCAGGCAGCATAGTTCCAATGCTCCGCCGCTGGAGATTCTGTCAATCAACGACTACGAAATGATCGCCAGGGTTAATCAAATGCTGCGCGAGGCTGCTGCTCTCGACTGCAAGCCGTGTCAGAGTTCGCTTTTCGGGCTGGAATCTTGCGACGTCGGGGCAAAACACTTGTTAATGCGCTATTTCTGACGAATCCAGCCGCAGGTCTTTCTGCCCGGACTGCCAGAATTCTGGAAAGCTGTTAACATGTTCGGTCTGAAACAAGCCGGAGAGTTGAGTTTTTCATTGTTCTGGTCGCGTGATGTTTGCGGAAGCCAGGGCAAAAAAGAATACAGTTAAGCAGGTCCAGCGGGGTGGCCGTCGAGCCGTCAGCGGTCCTGATTTTGAACGTTTACTGAAACTAAAGGGAATGTCATGGCCAACGATCCGTATGCATTATGCCCATGTGGCAGCGGAAAGAAACTCAAATTTTGCTGCGGCGACTTTCTGCCCGACCTGCAGCGCGCGTTTCGTTTGAGAGAGAATCAGCCCGAAGCTGCAGTCAAAATGTTCCGCGATCTGCTCCGCAAACATCCCGACAAGGACGTCATTCTGCGTGAACTCACGCTGACCCTGAACGAACTTGGACTGTCGGCGGAAGCTCGCCAGGAAATTGCGAATTTTCTCAAGTCGCACCCGGATCAGCCAACCGCGCTGCTGGCGATGGCAGAGATCAGTTTGCAGGAAGACGGCTTCGAAGCATCTCGACGTATTCTGCACCGGACATTCCAGATTTGTGCGCGATCGCAACCTGCTGGTATTTCATTTCTCGCATCCATCGTTGCAGCCGAAATGGGTCGAGTCGGTTGCCTGATGGCGGCACGGGAACATCTGTCGTTGGCGGTGCGAACGGCGACTGGCGAGCGTCAGCGCAACCTGGTTCTGCAACTGGTCAGGTTTGAGTCAGAAACCACATTGCCATTTCTATTTCGTAGTGCTTACTCGTTGTTGCCTATCGATTGCAGCGAAGAGGCCGCTCACCAGGACGTCCGAGCGCGTAAACTCAGCATCCTGGGATGCTGGGAGCCCGCTGCGATTATCTACAACCGGTTGGCTGACGCATATCCGACTGAAGGTGCGATTTGGTTCAACCTTGGGCTATGCCAAAGCTGGGACGGACGCCTTGCTGAATCTGCAGGTTCATTGCATCACGCGGCAACTCTGCTGAAAGATTTCGATCAGGCTGTGACCGCCGAAGCTCTGGCCCAGCAGATCGATAGCCAATTGAGTACCGAACGATTCAGCTCATTTGCCGTTCGACTGAATGTTCGTTCTGTGTCTGAGTTGTTGACGCGTCTTGAAGCTGAACCGTTGCTGCATCGCAATGATTCTCACGATCACGATAGCTGCAATCATCCGGATGGAACTGGTCATGCTGCGGAGATGATTCTACTGTCGTCCGCGATCTCTGCGGAAGATTTGACAGATGCAAGCAAGCTGCCGGAATCCATCGCAGACATAGATCTTTATGATATCGCGGATGCGGATGAAGCTGTTGCGGCTGGAATACATCATCCGTTTCTTCTGGTTTCTGCATCAGAGACTCATATCGATTCAGCTGTGGTAAAACTGCGAGCGATCGCTGGAGATCTGATCCTCACCACCGGCGATGCTGAAGAAAAAGAGTTGATTAGCTTTGAACGACCCGAATCGCGTTCTTTCGACCACCGATTCTTCTGTCCGACCGGTGTCACTCAAAAGCATTTCCGTTCCCTGACGCGACAACGGGAACCTCAGGCTGTTGAGGCGTGGCTGCAGGCCCCACAAGTATCACTCGGCGGAAAATCCGCGCTGGAATCAGCCAGTGATGATTCGCTGAAAGTCAAACGAGCTGCCTGCGTGATTGGGCTGATGGTCATAGCCGCCCGGAATGATCTGGCACCTGATTTTGCATCCGTACGTCAGCGGCTGAATGTGCCGACACCTGCTCAGCGAGAAGTACCGGAGAACATGGTCATTGCTGCAGTCCCAGCTATTGACTACGAACGCATTGATGCTGCAAAGCTAACAGATACTCAACTGCACGAATTTACCAATCGTTGCTCTGTTCTCGGATTGCGCCATCAGATTCGTTCCGGTTTGGATGAACTGACCAAGCGACCCGCGGGCATCAAGGAATATGACGCTCGACGAGGCTGGTTGATGCGTGCTGCAATTGCACGCGTGGAAGAAGAATATGATCTGGCTTATCAATGTCTGGATCATGCTCGGGAATCAGCGGCCGCCGGACCTGAAGCGTTTCGCTACCAGTTGGAACTCGATATCCGCGAACTTTCCTATCGTCTTGATGATCCGACAGACCCTGCATTGATCACGCTGCTGCATCGCGTGCGAGACCGATATCTGCACAAGATTCCTGAAATCGAAGCTGTGATCCGCGAGCAACTTCAGATCGCTGGATGTTCTCATCTGGCTTCGGAATTGGAAGGCGGACTTCAGGTTGTCGGTGCTGGCACTGGCTCGTCGTTGTGGACTCCTGGTGCTTCCGCAGAACCAGCAGAAGGCGGCAAGCTCTGGATGCCCGGTCAGGAATAGTCCGTTGTATTTCGACAACGCCGCCACGAGTTTTCCAAAGCCCGATTGTGTCTATGACGCGGTGGATGCATGGATGCGTGGCGGTGCGGCTTCGGCAGGACGCGGTACGCATCAAAAAGCAGAAGCCGCCGGTCAGATGATCGACGAATGCCGTAGGCGACTCGCGACATTGCTGGGCGTGAACGCACCGTCGCAGATTATCTTCACGCTCAATTGTACCGATAGCCTGAATACCGCGTTGCAGGGATTCTTGCGACACGGTGATTCCGTCGTTGCAACTGCGCTTGATCACAATTCTGTGCTGCGTCCTTTGGAAATGCTGAAGCAGCGGATGGCGATCGATGTTCAGATGGTTCCGTTCGATCCTGTGACCGGGTTGTTGGATGAGCAACGTTATGCCGACGTTCTGGCCAGCGGAAACACTCGACTCGTTGTTCTGAATCATGCATCGAATGTCACCGGTCGTGTGCAGCGAGTAGCAGAGTTGACGCGCATTGCACATGACCACGGCGCGGCTGTTCTGCTCGATGCTGCACAGACAGCAGGTCACTGGCCTTTGAACATGGCAGAACTTGGAGTCGATTTTCTCGCTGCTGCCGGGCATAAAGGATTACTTGGTCCATTGGGAATGGGAATCCTGTGCATTCGTCGAGGCATGGAAAAAGAACTGCAGCCGTTGCGATTTGGCGGGACCGGCACTTCCAGCGAATCGCTGGCTCAACCAGAAACAATGCCCGCAAAATTCGAAAGCGGTAATCTTAATCTGCCTGGGATTGCTGGTCTGCACGCCGCCTCGAAATGGATTCTTGACCAAACCGTGCTGAAACTTCAGTCGCAGGTTCATGCGATCACTGCCCAGTTGCAGAATAAACTCAGTCAGATCGAAGGTGTGAGTATTTTGCGACCATGCCTTGAGCCTGAAAACTGCGGCATTGTATCGTTCAATATTGGCAGCATGGACTGTCGCGAAGTCGCCATGATTCTCGATCAGTCTTTCGACATTCAGTCTCGTGCCGGCTTACACTGTGCTCCGCTGCTGCATGAATCATTGCATACCACCGCAAGTCACGGCAGCGTGCGCCTGAGCCCGGGGATTTTCACAACTCCCGAAGAGGTCGACATTGTGGTCGATGCGATTCGACAAATTGCCGCTCAAGTTTAAAGGAACTACTGATGACTTCCATCCGCTTCAATCGTAGACAATTGATCGCAGGCAGTCTTGCGGGAGCCGCTGCATTCGGAATGCGTTCGCTGCTCGCGGATGAACAAGTCGCGGAACTGGATGTCATTGACTGTCATACGCACTTCTATGACCCTTCTCGACCAGAAGGAGTGCCGTGGCCACCAAAGGTTTCGCAGTTGTATCGAACGGTCTTGCCGGCAGATCTGCGGGATCTTGTGAAATATCGCAAGGTCACTGGAACCGTGATCGTTGAAGCCAGTAACCGCGTTGAAGACAACGCATGGTTGCTGGAACTTGCCAAAGAGGACCCGTTCATTGTCGGCATCGTTGGGAATCTGACACCAGGCACGCCTGACTTCGCAGGACACGTGAAACGCTTCGCCGCCAATCCACTTTTTCGAGGAATCCGAATCCAGGTTCAGCTTCTCAAAGATCTGCTGCAAGCGAACAAAATCGACGATCTGAAATTGCTGGCGGATTACGATCTGGAACTCGACGTCAACGGCGGTCCGGATACACCAGAAACAATCGCCAGGCTGGCACCTTTGTTGCCGTCATTGCGAATCGTTCTGAATCACATCGGCAACGTCCGAGTGACAGTTGATTCTCCTCCGGTTGAATGGAAAACCGGTATTCAGGCAGCCGCGAAACATCAGAACATCTACTGCAAAATCTCCGCCCTTGTCGAAGGCGCCGCCCGCGACGGACAGGAGGCACCGGACGATCTGGCGTTCTACAAGCCGTACATCGATGTCGTCTGGAACGCATTCGGCGATGATCGAGTCATCTACGGCAGCAACTGGCCGGTCTCCGACATGGCAGCAAGTTACGAAACGCTGCAACGCATCGTGATGGAATATGCCGCAGAAAAAGGCGTAGATGCCACTCGCAAGTTCTGCTCGCTGAATGCAAAACAGGCGTACAAGTGGGTTGAACGTGAAGGCCGCCGCAGAGCTTAGCCCGACTTCTTTGTTGATCGATGTGCTTTGCGTTTTGCTTTACGAGTGGCTTCACGTCGTGCATAGATTTTCAGGATCTGTTCGCGGTCTCGCAGTTCTTTATCGCGGGCAATGCAGGCAAGTTCCCATGCCATTTTGTCGCCGTATTTTTTGCATGAGAACTTGACGTTGATTCGCTTCAGATTGACGTCCAGCCATGACGCAACGTACGAATAGTATTCACAATCGGGCCAGCGTTTGTCGATGTCATGCGCGAGATGAACGCCCACCTTGCCGGTGCTGTTGCGTTGAGTCAGCATGCCTTTTTGTTCGACAGGCTCTGGCAATTCGCGTCTCAGTTCGGCTAGCCGGTCGTCTGCCGCCTGTCGGGCTTTCCGCTTTCCCCCATAACGCTTGTCAGAAAAGAATTCTTGGTGCATCGTGCCACGACGCATGATGCGAACCATGAATCCATGCACTTTGCGGTCGTCAAAATCAAATCGGCAGATGCCGGTGGCCACGGTTTTTGTAGGCATTGTGACTCCATGTATTCTTAGACAATAATCTGACTCAGGCAGATCATTCAATCAACGGCATTAAACCCACGAAATGAAATGCCGATGCGGCATCTGTACACCCAGTGTTCCGGGAAGAGTGTAATTTCTCGTTGTGGGGAGGTGTGCGGATTGACGCACGATAAGTCGATAAATACAAGGGATTCTAGTGTTTAGTTCAGAGCTTGTCAGCCGCATTCTCCATTGCTCATCCTGAAGAGTTGAAAGGCAACAGGACAATGGAGATTGACTGCGGGATAGCTGTAAGATCTAATTAAGCCAGTCGCGGTTGGCGGTTCTTTAGCCGTCCCCTCCCAATGCTGCGACCTCCCTCCTTTAAACTGGATGACAACAGATGAAAGCATCAGTTGTGATCGTATACTTCGCAGTGTTGACCAGCATCGTTACCCAGACGGGGGATGCGCTGGGCGATGATTCCCTTCACACGGTGATTGATCATCGATTGAAGCCGCCTGCTGGTGTCGCTCCCGGTCGTTGTTCCGATGCAGAGTTCCTGCGGCGAGTCTCGCTTGATCTCAATGGGATGCCCCCGACTGCAGATGAAGCACGATCATTTCTTGCTGATGCGGACACTAACAAACGCGTGCTGCTCGTTGACCGACTGTTAGCGTCGCCCCATTATGCTCGGCACATGGCATCGACGCTTGATCTGATGCTGATGGAACGCCGAGCGAACACGCATGTCAGCGCTGATGAGTGGCAGGCATGGCTGATGAAATCGGCTCGTGAGAACAAGCCGTGGAATGTGCTCGCTCGAGAAATCGTGACCGCCGATTGCGATGATCCGAACCAGCGCCCGGCCGCAAGGTTCGTACTGGATCGTGGAGCCGAACCAAATGTCCTCACCCACGATATCAGTCGCATCTTCTTCGGGCGCGACATGCAATGCGCGCAGTGTCATGATCATCCCATTGTTGCCGACTATCTGCAATCGGACTATCACGGACTGCTGGCGTACGTAGCTCCCGGCTACACAGTGGTTCGCAAAGAAGGTGATAAACAAGTCACGC